>NZ_KB906855.1:441517-624748 GCF_000381685.1 Nocardiopsis sp. CNS-639 | reverse complement strand
AAGGCGGGTGGTGCGTATATGCCGTTGCACTCGGGGTTGCCGGTGGGTCGGGTGCGTGAGTTGGTGGGTGGGTCGGGGTCGCCGGTGGTGGTGGTCGATTCCGGGTTCGTGCGGGATGGGGCCTGGCCCTGGGGGGAAGGCGAAGGGCCTCAGCTGGTGGTCTGCGACCACACGGGGTTGGCAGCTCGCACGGTGACGGGTACGGACGTCGGTGGTGTGCGGCCTGGTCAGTTGGCGTATGTGATGTTCACGTCGGGGACCACGGGGGCTCCGAAGGGGATCGCGGTCACTCATCAGGGTGTGGTGGATCTGGCCACGGACACCTGTTGGGGTGTGGATGTGGACAGCAGGGTGTTGTTCCATGCTCCGCATGCTTTTGACGCGTCCACCTATGAGATCTGGGCCGCGTTGTTGTCGGGTGGGCGTGTGGTGGTGGCTCCTGCGGGTGAGGTCGACGCCGAGGCGCTCTCCCGGCTTATCCCTGTGCACGGGGTGACGCACCTGAGTCTGACCGCGGGCATGTTCCGGGTGGTGGCTGAGGAGTCGGTGGAGTCCTTGGCGGGGTTGGTGGAGGTCACCACCGGGGGTGATGTGGTTTCGGCTTCCGGTGTGGGCCGGGTGGTCGAGGCTTTCCCGGAGATGGTGGTGCGGACGACCTATGGTCCGACCGAGGTGACGTTGTGCGCCACGCAGGTGCCCTGGCGGGGTGGGGTGCGTCCGGGCGAGGTGGTCCCGTTGGGGTCGGGGCTGGACAACACGTCGGTGTTCGTTGTGGATGAGGGGTTGTCCCTGGTTCCGGCCGGGGTGGTGGGTGAGCTCTACATTTCTGGTGCGGGTCTGGCCCGGGGGTATGTCAACCAGCCTTCCTTGACCGCTTCGCGGTTCGTGGCCTGTCCTTTCGCTGCTGGTGAGCGGATGTATCGCACCGGGGACCTGGTCCGCTGGACCCAGCGGGGCGAGCTGGTGTTCGTGGGTCGCTCCGATGACCAGGTCAAGGTGCGGGGTTTTCGTATCGAGTTGGGTGAGATCGAGGCCGCGACCACGGCTCTGGACGGGGTGGCTGACGCGGTGGCCTCGGTGCATCAGAGCGCGGATGGTGACAAGCGTCTGGTGGCTTATGTGGTCCCCGAGCCGGGCAGGACGATCGATTCTGAGCGGGTGCGTCGTGACTTGGGTCGGGTGGTGCCGGAGTACATGGTGCCCTGGGCCGTGGTGGCACTCGACGCACTGCCGTTGACGGTGAACGGCAAGGTCGACCGGTCCGCGCTGCCTGCTCCGGAGGTGGTTTCGGGTGCGGGTCGTGCTCCGCGCAACCCGCGCGAGGAGGTCCTGTGCGGGCTCTTCGCCCAGGTGCTGGGTGTGGAGCGGGTCGGGATCGATGACGACTTCTTCGCTCTGGGCGGGCATTCGCTGTCCGCGACCCGGTTGATGGGCCGGGTCCGTTCGGTTCTGGGTGTGCGCGCGGGAGTGCGGGCACTCTTCGAAGCTCCCACGGTGGCGGGATTGCTTCCCCTGCTGGACGAATCCGGGCCCGAGCAGCCCAGCCTGCTGAAGAAGCGCCGATAGGGAAAGGGCGATCCTCCTCCGGGAGAAGCGTTCTCGGAATGCCGTTTCTCTCCTGCTCGCGTGTGAACGGCTGTGCATTTCACTGTATTTTCCATGGACAATGGGGAGTGGGATTTGAAAACTCTGCCGACCCTGGTCAAGGGTGACGAGCTACTTCTTGACGATTCACTCGAAGACGTCTACGAGGCTTCTCGGGACATCTCGAAGTACCTTCTGATGCACTACGGGTCCCTGGAGGACGTCTTCGGGGAGCGCGACCATCCCCTGGCCATGGCGCACGGGTATCCGCAGCGCCTGTCGCGGGTGCTCCAGCTCGCCGCTTCGCGGACGCAGACGAGGGTCCTTCGAGCCCTGGACGTCGGATGCAGCGTGGGAGGGGTCTCCCACGCGTTGAGCGGCTGGGTCGAGGAACAGGTGCTCGGACTCGACGTGAGCGCACGCTCGATCGATGTGGCCTCCTCGTTGACCCTGCATGGAGGGGGGACCTTCGGCGTCATCCAACAGGGCCCGTTCAGCCAGGAGGTCACCTTCCGGGTCCGGGACGAATCGGAGCGCTGCGAGGTGGGTTTCCAGGTCGGCGACGCCTGTGACCTGGACGGTCTGGGCTCCTTTGACGTGGTGGTCCTGTCCAACGTCCTGGACCGGGTGCCGGACCCCGGTGGCTGCCTGGACCAGTTCCTCACCGAGGGCGGCCCGTTGAACAGCGGCGGCTTACTCGTGGTCGCCTGCCCCTGGTCCTGGTATCCGGAGTTCAGCAAGCCGGAGAAGTGGTTCGGGTCCCCCGACGGCTCGATGTCCAGCGAGGACCATCTCAAGGAGAGGTTGAAGGCGGGGTTCTCCCTGGTGCACGAGGGGGACGAGCCCGCCGTGCTGCGCCAGAACCCCCGGGAGTACGACTACTTCAACGCGCACGTGACGGTCTGGAAGAAGTTCTGAACGGTGCTCCGACGTCGGACGGCACCCTGAACCCGGGTCGTCGGGAACCGTTCCCGGCGACCCGCGGGTGGCCCGCGGATTCCGCGGTCACCCTGGTCCGATCGCTCCTACCGCCTCGCGGCACGGCGTGGCGGCACTGCCGAGGGCAGTCCTGCGCGGGCGCCGGTCCGGACCGGGCCGACCTTTCTCCGGAGTTCCGGTGGTCGAAGAAAAAGCGGGCATGAAAGGCCTCGTGTTCTCGATTCACCCGGCCTCCCGGGGCGGGAACCGCCAACTGGAATGGACCGGGTGCACGGGGTTACCGGGGGCGGGTACTTACCGCGGTCGGCGGAATTCCACACCGCTGTGAGAAAACGGTGTGTGGAGCGGCCGTTCGCTGATCCGTCCGGTTCCCTGCCCGCGTCAGCCGTTGCCGTGCTGCTCCTTCGGGGGGAACCGCCGGACCGCGGTGATCTGTTCGGCCATGCGGCGGAGGGCGAGAAGGAGGGGTTCGGCCAGCGCCGTGCCCAGCACCACGTACCGAACCGCCTCTTCGGGATCGTCGACCGGAATGTCGGAGATCTCGGCTGCCGCGATGGTCTCCACGGCCCTGAGGTACGCGGTCATGACGTTCGGGGAGATCTCGAACCCGGCCTGGCGCAGGGCGTCGAGGGACCTCGCGACGTCCTCAAGGCACTCGCGCTCACACATCCCCGGCTGCCACCCCAGCCGTTCGGCCAGCCGCTCGGCGTCGGTGAGGTCGATCCCGCCCTCGCTCCGGGGTAGGACCGCGGCGTGTGCGGCACCGATCAGATCGGACACGTTCTCCGGCGGGTCGTCCAGGGTGGCGATGACCTTCCGTGCTCCGGCCACGCTCACTCCGGCGTCGATCAGCGCGCGAACGACCCTGAGGCGGTGGAGGTGGATGTCCCCGTAGGCGGCCCGGGTCGCCGACGTTCGCACTCCCTCCGGTAGCAGGCCCTCTCGCAGGTAGTACTTGATCGTCGTCACGGGCACACCGGACTTCGCCGACAGTTCCGCCATGAGCATCGTGGCACCCCCTTGCTTTAGAGAGTAGTGCTATCTAGTATTCGATAGTGTCACTATCTAGCAGAGGGAGCGGCAATGGCCAAGGTTGTCCCAGGACGGGTCACGCACCAGTACGCGGGGGAGCTGGTGGTGTTCCACATCGGTGCGACGTTCAACCACTGGTGGCGGCCGGACCTCTGGTTCTCCGTCGAGTCCGCCATGCGGCGGATGCTGCGCGAGCTCTCCGAGGACCCGGACTCCGGCATGCTCGGCTACGACATGCTGTTCAACCACCGCGGGCCGTACATCGTGCAGTACTGGTCCTCGGTCGACAAGCTCTACGACTACGCCTCCGACCGGTCGTTGAGCCACCGGCCGGCGTGGACGGAGTTCAACGCCATGGTGAGGAAGAACCCCGACGCGATCGGGATCTGGCACGAGACCTTCGTCGTCGAGCGGGCCGAGAGCATGTACGTCGGGACCCCTCCCATGGGGCTGCCGGGGGCCACCGAGATCCGGCCCGTGGAGAAGCGGCACCACCGGGCCCGCGCGCGCCTGGCGGACGGGGTCACCGTGCCGGCGGAGAAGCCGGTGGAATGACGCTCGGCCGCCCGAGCCGGTTGGGAGCGGTGGCGGCGCCACGACGCACTCCGTCGGCAGCCCTCCGCCCATGACGAGGATGGGGGACTGGACGCGTCGCTCCCGGAGACCACGCGGGGAGGGGCCGGCCGTGTCAGGCCGCCGGTTCGGCCGCTGCCCGGCTCGCGGGCCAGGGCGCTGGTTGCGTCAGCGGAGCGGTCCCGCCCCTGTCCGGAGGGAGACCGGCGGGACTGGAGCGGTCTGACGTCCCGCCTCGAACCCGTGACCGGGTGACATCCCGGTCACGGGCTTCGTCGATCCCCCGGGTACGGACGCCCGCCGCCCTAGCCTCGCAGCAGGTCCCCGAACCCGGCCACCGCCCGCAGGGCCTGCCGGGGGTTGAGCCGGGGGTCGCACGCCGAGCGGTACCGCCGGGGTCCCCGCGCGCGCAGGTCGGACAGCTCCGCGCACTCCAGCACGTCGTCGGGGGTGATCTCCAGGTGCAGCCCCGCCGGGGGGACCCGGTGCGAGCGCAGCACGCGGACGAAGTCCTCGATCTCCGACAGGACGTTCTCGACCAGGCGCAGCTTGCGGCCGTCCGCCCAGCGCTGGGTGTTGGCGTGCAGCGGGTCGCACAGCCACAGGACGGGCGCGCCCCGCCGCAGCGTCTCGGACACCAGGTCCGGCAGGTGCCGACGCACCCGCGACGCGCCCAGGCGCACGATGAAGGACAGGTGGCCGGGGACGCCCTCGGGGTTGAGCGCGCGGCTGAGCCGGACCGCGTCCTCGGGGGTGGCGCCGGGGCCGAGCTTGACCCCGACGGGGTTGGCCAGGCGTGCGGCGAAGGCCACGTGCGGACCGGCCGGGTCGCGGGTGCGGTCGCCGATCCAGAGGGTGTGCGCGGAGCAGGAGTGGCGTCCGCGGACCAGGGGTTCCTCGTAGTCCAGGAGCAGGGCCTCGTGCGAGGTGAACACCCGGGGCTCCCCGGCCGCGCGCACCGCCTCCAGCACCTGCCGGGAGTGGTGGAGGGCGCGCAGCATCCGGAGCGGGTCGGCGGCGCGGGCCCGCGGGTCGGGGGCGTCGTCGTTGACGGCGTCGCCCCGGTAGCTGGGCAGCACGGTGCCGTCCGCCGTCTCCTCCCAGGGGGAGGAGCGGGGTTTGGCGTACTGGCCCGCGATGCGTCCGACGGTGACGACCTCGGCGCCGCCGCGGCGGCCCAGGAGAGCGGCGAGGTCGCGCAGCTGGGCCAACCGCTGCGCCGTGCGCGACGGCGTGGCCTCGGCGAAGCGCTCGGCGCACTCCCCGGCCTGGAGGACGACCGCGTCGCCGCGTGCGGCGCGGGCGTAGCGTTCACCGAGGTCGCGGACCTCCTCCTCGGTGACCAGGGCGGGGGCCAGCGCGAGGGAGCGGCGCACACGGTCCAGGAGGCCGGGGTCGGTTCCGGCGGGGAAGGCCGGGTACGCCACCCCGGCGCTCACCGGGTCCCCCGGTCCGCGGCGTCCTCCAGACCGCGGCGCAGCCATTCCTTGTCCACCTTGCCGACCCTGGTCAGCGGGAGCTCCGCCACGTTCTCGATCCGGTCGGGGACCTTGAAGGCGGCCAACCCCAGTGAGCGCAGGTGCCGGGAGACCTCCTCGGAGGAGGGCGGCGGCCCCGAGCAGACGAGGAAGGCGCAGGAGGCCTCGCCCAGGAGGGGGTCGGGCACGGCCACGACCGCGCAGGAGCGGACCGACGGAAGGGCCGTGAGGGCGTCCTCGACCTCGGCCGCGGCGATCTTGTCGCCCGCCCGGTTGATGACGTCCTTGGTCCTGCCCTCCACGACCAGGTGGCCGTAGCTGGTCAGGCGGGCCAGGTCTCCGGTGCGCAGGAAGCCGTCCGGGGTGAAGGCGGCGGCGTTGGCCTCCCCGGCCCGGTAGTAGCCCCGGATCGTGTAGGGGCCGCGGACCTGGAGGCGTCCGGTGGTGCACGCGGGCAGGGGGCGGTCGTCCTCGTCCACCACGCGCACCTCGTCGGCCGGTGACAGGGGGCGTCCCTGCGTGGTGGTGCGCATGCCGAAGGAGTCGTCGGGACCGGACTGGCTGAGGATGCCCTCGCCCATGCCGAAGGACTGCTGGACGCGGCACCCCAGGGCGAGCTCGGTCTCGGCGACGTCGTCGGCCGAGGCCCTGCTGCCGCCGACCTGGACCAGCCGCAGGGTGGAGAGGTCGCGGTGGGTGAGGTCCGCGGCCTCCGTCCACAGCGCGGCCAGGGAGGGCACCAGGGCGGTGACGGTGACGCCCTCCTCCTCGACCAGGGCGAAGGCGTCCTCGGCGTCCGCGCTGTCGCTGAGCACGACCGTGGCGCCGCGGGAGAGGGCGCCGAGCACCCCGGGGCAGCCGAGGGCGTAGTTGTGCGAGGCGGGCAGGACGCACAGGTAGACGTCGTCGGGGGTGAGTCCGGCGTTGTCGGAGGTGATGCGGACGTTGTAGGCGTAGTCGTCGTGGGTCCGCGGGATGAGCTTGGACCGGCCGGTGGTGCCGCCCGAGAGCAGGAACAGGGCGACCTCCCCCGGGTCGGTCGCGGCCGCCGGAGCCGGCGGGCCGGTCACGTCGGCCAGGCGGGTGAAGGCGCCCGGGTCCCCGTCGACGATGACGTCCAGGCCGCCTCCGGCGTCCGCCCGTACCCGCGCGGCCTCCTCCCGGTGGTCGTGGCCGCGGTGCCGGTCCGGGACGAGGTGGGCGACCGCCTCCGAGACCCGGCACAGCTCCAGCAGTTCGGCGCGGCGGTGGGAGGTGAGCGCCAGGACGGGGATGGCGCCGATCCTCAGCAGCGCGCACAGCGCGGTCACGAACTCGGCGGTGTTGGGCAGCTGCACCAGGACCCGGTCGCCGCCGCCCAGCCCGCGCTGCCGCAGGCCCCCGGCCGTGCGGGCGACCCGCTCGTGCAGCTCCCGGTAGGTCCAGCGCCGGGAGCCGCAGACCAGCGCGGTGCGCTCCGGGTGCGCGGAGCACCAGGTGTCGAAGAGTTCGGCCAGGGACCGGCCGAGCCAGTACCCCTCCCGCCGGTACCGTCGGGCGAACTCCTCCGGCCAGGGGACGCATCCCTCGAGCACGGCCGTCTCCTTCCTCGGGGCCGGTGCGTCCGGCCCCGGCGGGTCGTCAGGGGGACATCCACTCGGTGGTCCAGGGGGCCCCGGCCCCCGGACGCCGGTAGAGCACGCGGTCGTGGACCTCGTCGCTGCGGCCCTGCCAGAACTCGACGCTGTCGGGGACCAGGCGCAGTCCGCCCCAGAATTCGGGGCGCGGGACCTCCTGGCCCTCGAAGCGCCCGGCCACCTCGGTCAGGCGCTCATGGACGGACCCGCGTCCGGCCAGGGGGCTGCGCTGGTCGGTGGACCAGGCGAGCACCTGCACCGGGCGGGGCAGGGAGGCGAACCGGTCGTCGGATTCCAGGGGGGACAGGCGCTCCACCACTCCGCCGACGCGCACCTGCCTGGCCAGCTCCAGCCAGCCGAAGCACAGTTCCGCGTGGGGGTGGACGGCCAGGTCCGTGCTCTTGCGGCTGGTGTAGGCGGTGAAGAGGACGAAGCCGTGGTCCACGTGGGCGAGGTCGATCCAGCGGGCGGAGGGCCGGTGTCGGTCGTCGGTGGTGGCCAGGACCGCCGCCGCCGGGTCGTGGGGGGCCGTGGCGCGCCAGTCGTCGTGCCAGGCGGAGAACAGGTCCAGGGGCGAGTCGGGCAGCGCGTCGGCGTCCAGACCGGTCCGCCGCAGAGCAGCGCGCCGCTGGGCGATGGCCGTGTCCGTCATGGCTTCCTTTCCGGGGGCGCCGAACGGGTTTTTCGAGGCGGCCCGTTCCTACATGTCGCTTATATATGGACTTGTTCCACAGTAAAGCATATTATGGTGCGCGCCGGAAGTGTCCGACGGAAAAGGAGGAGCGCCATGCGCGGCCCCGGAAGAACGGTGGACCTGCTCAGGGAGAGGCACGCTGCCATTGAGGAACCCGTCGAATTCGAACTGCTCGGACGCTGCTGGCACGCGCTCCCGGGGGTCTACGCGCCCCACCTGACCACCTCCGCCGCGCTGTACTCCGCCTGGGTCCCCTTCCCGGTCAACGGGGCGTTCTGCGAGGTCGGATGCGGTACGGGCTACCTCTCGGTGCTGGCCGCGCTCAGCGGATGCGCCACCGTCACGGCCACGGACATCAGCCCGGAGGCCGCGGAGAACGCCCGGATGAACGCGCGCGAACACGGTGTGGAAAACAGGGTGCACGTCTACTGCGGCGACATGTTCGAAGCCGTTCCCGAAGGCGTTCTCCACGACGTCGTCTTCTGGAACTCCAATTTCCTCAGCGCCGCCCCGGAGGGTGGTGTGAAAAACGGTTTCGACCGTTCCCTGTTCGATCCTGAATACGCCTCGCACCGCGCTTTCATGCAGAACGCGGAGAGGGTGCTGGCCCCCTCGGGCCGCCTCCTGCTGGGGTTCACCGACCTCGGTGACGCCGACCTGCTGGAGTCGGTGGCCGCCGACTGCGGCTGGCGCACGGTCCCGCTGCGGCGGCACCTGGGCCGTTACCCCGAGGGGTCGGTCCTCTTCGAGCTGCGCGAACTGGTTCGGCTCTGATCCGCCTCCTCACGTGTGGGCCCGGGCCGCTCAGGCCCGGCGCCGCAGGGACCTCAGGGCCAGGGGCGCCAGCAGGGCCGTGGCCGCGGCGAACCACAGGGCGCTGATCGCCAGGGGGGCGGCCACCGGCCCGCCCGCCGACAGCCCCATCAGGACCTCGTGGGTGCTCGACATCGGGTTGAGCCGGATGACCGGCTGGGCGGCGGGCGGGAACGCCTCCAGCGGGACCAGCCCCGACGACAGCAGGAGCAGCAGGGTGATGGGCGAGGTGAGCGCGCCCGACACCGCCTGCTCGCTCCGGGCGCGCAGCGCCACCACCAGCGCCAGCCACAGGAACATCCAGGCGAAGGCCATGACCACGCCGAAGAAGGCGAGCGCGGCCCAGAAGCCGACGGTGAAGCGGAAGCCGAACAGGTACGCCGCGGCCACCGTCACCACCGCCACGGTCAGCAGCCGTGCCAGGTCGCCCAGAAGCCGCCCGGCCAGCAGCGCCGGACGCGACAGCGGCATGGTGTACAGCCGGTCGAGGAATCCGGTGCGCACGTCGGTGTGGTAGCCGACCCCGGTGCCGACACAGGCGTAGGCCGTGCCGAACAACACGATGGCCGGAGCCAGTCGCGCGACGTAGGACTCGCCCGTGGCACCCGAGACGACCTCGCCGAAGATCACCAGGAGGGTGACGAGCAGGATGAGGGGGAACCCGAAGGCGTCCCCGAGCAGTTGCGGGCTGCGCAGGAACCTGCGCAGTCCCCGGCCCGCGAGCAGGGCGCTGTCGTACAGCACGGTCACACCGCCTTCCGGAAGGAGCGGACGGCCGCCCACGAGAAGACGGCGCCCAGCGCGGCCGTCCACACCAGGGCGGGCGCCACGGCCCCGGCCACGCCCTCGCCGGTGGCGAGCGCGCGCAGCGCGTCGATGACCACCGAGACCGGCGAGGCGGCGATGACCGGTTCGAGCCAGCCGGGGAAGGCCTCGGCCGGTACGAACGCCGTGGACAGCATCAGCAGGGGCAGGTAGACGAGGTTGAGGGCGGCCGACACCGACTCGGGGTCGCGTGAGGCCAGCCCGACGGCGCTGGTCCCCGCGGTCAGCACCAGCCCGAACAGCACCGCGAGCGCGACGAAGCCGAGCGCGGCGGGCACTCCGCCCCCGAACCGGAAACCGGCGACGAACCCGCACAGCAGGATGACCGCCACGGAGACCAGGGCCCAGACGGTGTCCGCCAGGAAGCGTCCGACCAGCAGGGCGCCCCGGTTGACCGGCATGGAGCGGTAACGGGCGATGAGGCCGTCGCGCCGGTCGGCGGCGAGCATCGGCGCCGCGCTGTTGGCCACCGAGAACATCCACTGCACGATGATCGCGGGCGGCAGGAACTGGGCGTAGTCGACGCCCTGCTGCCCGAGCAGCCTGCCGAAGAGCAGCAGGAAGCCGAAGACGAAGACGGCCGGGAACACCCCCAGGGTCACCAGGGTGCCCGCGTCGGCCCGGGCGCGGATGTTGCGCCCGGCCGTGGCCGCCCCCTGGGCCAGGAGGTTGCCCAGTCCCTGCTCCGTCGCCGCCGCGGTCGGTGGAGCGCTCACCGCGATCCCTCCCCGGTTCCGCCGGCGGGCGCCTCCGCGTCCCGGGCCGGGCCGCCGGTGGACGCCTGCGCGCCCTCGGGCGGGTTTCCGGTCAGGTGGAGGAAGACCTCGTCCAGGGTGGGTCTGCGCAGGCTGAGCACCTCGGGTTCGATCCCCGCCCCGTCCAGGGCGCGGGCCAGGCGGGCCACCGTGCCCGCGTCCGGCGCCGGGACGATCAGCGCGCCGTCCTCCTCCTGGACCCCGGCCGCCTCCGAGCGCAGCAGTTCCCGGGCGCGCCCGCGCTCCTCCGGGGGGACCCGCACCTCGCACACCGATCCGCCGACCCGCGCCTTGAGCTGCTCAGGGGAACCCTCGGCGACGAGTCCTCCCCGGTCCACGACCACGACGCGGTCGGCGAGCCGGTCCGCCTCCTCCAGGTACTGGGTGGTGAGCAGGACGGTGGTGCCCGCGTCGCGGCGCTCGCGCACCACGTTCCACAGGTCGCCGCGCGTGCGGGGGTCGAGGCCGGTGGTGGGCTCGTCCAGGACCAGGACCGGCCGTTCCACGATGAGGCTGGCGGCCAGGTCCAGGCGCCGCCGCATCCCGCCCGAGTAGGAGCCCACGGAGGCGTCCGCGGCGTCGGACAGGCCGAACCGGTCGAGCAGCTCCCCGACCCTGGCCTTGGCCCTCGCCCGGGGCAGCCGCAGCAGCCGGGCGAAGAGCATCAGGTTGGCTCGGCCGGTCAGGACCTCGTCGACCGCGGCGAACTGGCCGGTGAGGGCGAGGGAGGAGCGCACCCCGGCGGGGTCGGTGCGCACGTCGTGTCCGTCGACGACCGCCGTCCCGCGGTCCGGGACGAGCAGCGTGGAGAGGCAGTGGACGAGCGTGGTCTTTCCGGCGCCGTTGGGTCCGAGGAGCGCGGTCACTGTTCCGGGGGGCACGTCGAAGGTGACCCCGTCGAGCGCGGTCACCTTTCCGAACGTCTTTCCGATTTCCTCGACCCGTATTCCCTGGACACCCACTCGGTGGTCGCCTCCTTGCGTTCTCTGGTGAACCCGTCACGCCCTTTTTCCCCGCGGCGGGGGCTGCCATGATGCCACAGCCGAAGCCTCGCGAAGAAAGGGTCGCGAAAGGCGGATCGCCGCCGGGACGGCGACCCGCCGCGGGCGGCGCCGATCAGGACGAGACGGGCGTCTGCTGGTGGAACAGCAGCCGCCAGGCCCCGTCCCTGCGGGCGTAGACGCTGGTCATGTACAGGCGGTAGACCATGTCGCGGCCGGTGACCTCCGCGGTGGCCCGGTAGGTCAGGACCGCGCTGTCGTCGGTGATGCGTACCAGTTTCGGATTTTCCAGGGTGAATCCGACGAACGGGCTGTCATTGGCCTCGATCTCCTCCACGAGGTCCTGTCCGGTTCCGACGCCGTCGTGTTCGACGACGACGGTGTCATCGGTGACCATTTCTCGGTAGAAGTCCGCGTTCGCGCTGGAGATCGCCTCCCATCCGCGGTGCTCCAGGTCGAACAGTTCCTTGAGCAGGGCGTCGGCGGTGTTGTCGGACATCGTTCTCTCTTTCCTTTTCTCGGCGTTCTCGTCGCGGTTCTCAGGGCGTGGAGGGCCAGGGGTCGTCGGCCGGGGCCAGGCCCACCTGCGCGAGCAGCGCCCCGACGACGTCCCCCGGCCGGTCGATGAGGTAGAAGTGCCCGCCGGGGAACCCCGCCGAGCGGAACTCCCCGTGGGTGACCGCGGCCCAGTCCCGCGCCTCCTCCGCGGTCACCTCCGGGTCCTCGGTGCCCCGGACGGCCAGGACCGGCGTGGCCAGCGGCGGCCCGGGGCGCGGGCCGTACCCCTCGATGAGCGCGTAGTCGGCCCGGATGGAGGGCAGGACCAGGTCGCGCACCTGCTCGTCGCCGAACAGCGCCGGATCGGTGCCGCCGAGCCTGCGCACGTCCTCCAGCACGGCGGCCTCCCCTCCGGCGGAGACGGCGGTGTCGCGCTGCGTCCGGGGCGAGGGGCGGCCGGACACGACCAGGGACCCCAGCGCGCGACCGGTGCGCGCCTCCAGCGCACGCGCGACCTCGTAGGCGACGGCGGCCCCCATGCTGTGCCCGAAGAGCACCAGGTCGGGGCCCGCGGCCGGGGCCAGCGCCTCGGCCAGCGGCCGTACCAGCCCGTCCATGTCGCGGGCCGGGGGATGGGCGATGCGGTCCTGGCGCCCGGGGTACTGCACGGCGTGCAGCACGGCCCGGTCCGGCACCAGCCTGGCCCAGGGGCGGAAGAAGCCGGCGGTCCCGCCGGCGTGCGGGAAGCACACCACCGAGACGGCGCCGGGCCCGGCCGGAGCGCTCAGACGGCGCAGACCGGCCGCGGTCGCCTCAGGTACGGACACGGCGGTGTTCCTCCTCGGCCTCGGACGGCACGCGTGCGCGCAGCTCCTCCAGGGAGAGCGGCACCGGTTCGGGTTCGTGCAGCGGCTCCGGCCGGCCCAAGGGGGCGGAGGCCTCCTGCCAGACCCGGGACAGGGTCAGGTGGTACTGCCCGCGGCGCAGGGCGTCCTCGGCGGCGTCGGCCGCCCGGCTCAGCTCCGCCAGCCCCAGCTCGGCGGCCCGCGGCCAGAGCCCCGTGAGGATCTCCCGGTACCCGGGCGCCGAGGCGGGTCCCCACGGCTGGACGCTGGGCAGGTCCAGATGCGCGGCCTCGGCGTCGCCGTAGTCGGCCAGCTCCCGGCCGGAGCGGGGGAAGTGCGGCCGGGGACTCCACAGGACCGGGCCGTGGGCGTTGGCGAGCAGCAGATGGCCGCCGTCGGCCCCCGCGGTCACGCGCAGGAGGACGTGGGCGTGGTTGTCGGGGTCGGCGGGGTTGAGCTGGTTCTGCACCCGCAGGGTCACCGGGACCCCGCCGACCGCGCCCTCGACCGTGCGGAACGGCCCGCCCGCCCCGGTGGCGTCCGCGCCGGTCGCGGCGGTGAAGGACCAGGGTCGCCACCGGCCCACGGCCGCGCCGACGACGTCCAGGGCGTGGTAGAGCACCTGGAGGCCGCAGACGACCTCGACGTAGCGCAGCGGCTGGAGCGAGCGCAGCGCGCGCACCCCGCCCAGGAAGCGGCGCACCGGGGCGACCCGGTCGTAGTGGGTGCTGACGCGGTAGGCCGCCCCGCCCTCGCGGGCCGCGCCCAGGGTGGCCGCGAGTTCGTCGTGGTGCAGCGGGCCCTCCTGGATCACGTGCACCCCCCGGCGCAGCAGGGCGCGGGCCAGCTCGCTGCCCGGTCCGCCGTTGACCCCGGCGTAGACGGCGACGCAGGCGAAGCGCACGCTCGCGGGCAGGTCGTCGACGGAGGTGTACAGGGGGACCCCGGCCGCGCGGGCGCACTCCGCCGACCTCGCGCTGCCCCGGGCCAGGACCCCGGCCAGGCGCAGGTCGGGGTGGTCGCGCAGGGCGGCGAGGTAGACGCGGCCGAAGCCGGTCCCGCACACGACGGTCTCGCCGCGCCCGTCTCCGGTGCCTGTCACAGGACCCCCTCCTCGACTCCAGAGTGCGCGTCATCGTCGTCGGTGAGGCGCAGGAACGCGACTCCGGGCGCGTCCCGCAGGCCGTCGAGGACCCCGGCGGTCGGCAGCGCCTCGCCCGCCCAGTGCGTTCCGTCCGCCGCCCCGCCCCCGGCCGCGAACCGCACCGCCAGGGCCGCGGCCTCGGCGCTCAGGGCCGGGCCCGCGCCGGTGAGCGCGAGGACCCGGGTACGCTCACGGCCGCCGATCCGGCCCCCGGCCCGCAGCACCAGCGCCTGGTACTGGGTGCGGCCGAACACCTCCAGGCCGGAGGCGCGCACGAGCAGGTCCGCCAGGGCGTCGGGGTCGGTGACGCCCCGGCCCCGCGTCCCGGCGAGCGCGTCGGTGGTGCGCGTCCCCTCGAAGACGTGCCACCAGTCCAGGCGCTCCAGGGACAGGGCGCGTGCCAGGCGCTCGGCCTCGGGGCTCAGGAAGGGGTGCAGGGACACGGGCCGGGGCAGGAAGGGCAGCCGCGCGTCCGCCTCGGGCCGCAGGGCGCCCGCGACACGGCGGCCGCCGCGCCAGGCCGCCAGCGAGCGGTCCGCGCCGGAGGCCAGCCCCGCGACGTAGTCGCGCGCGGCCGCCGGGGTGAAGCGCTCCAGGCCGCCGGAGTGGACCGTCATGTCCGTCACCCGGTCGAAGCCGTCGGCCAGGACGCGGGGCAGCAGTGTGCTCAGCCCCGGCAGCAGGCCCGCCCCCAGCAGGGCGCAGCGGCCCGGCGCCGGGGCGGGGTCGTCCGGTCCCGCGGGGGAGAGGTGGTCGCGTCCGTCGTCCCCCACTGACACGTAGTGGGCGCCGGCCGCGGCCGCGGCCCGCAGGATCCGGTCCCCCAGGAGAGCGGAGGGGCCCGCGCAGTTGACCACCACGTCGTGGGAGGAGCAGAACTCCGCCAGCCCCGCGGGGTCCTCGGCGTCGACCACGCGCACGGCCGCCCCGGGGGGAGGGTCGGACAGGCGGCCGGGGTCGCGCACGCCCGCCGTCAGGCGCGCCCCGGTACCGGCCAGCCGCGCCAGCAGCGCGGAACCGACCGCCCCCGCACCGCCGAGTACGCCCACGCGGGTCATCGCGGCCCCCTCCGTCCCGTGCCGTGCGGCGCGCGTCGGCCCGCCGCGAGGAGGAGCCGCGCGGTCGTGTCCACGTGCGGCTCGCGCAGACAGGAGAAGTGGTCCCCGGGCACGTCCTGCACCGTCAGCTCGCCCAGGCACAGGTCCCGCCAGAACCGCGTCATGTCCTGGCGCAACCAGGGCAGGAACCTGGTGTCGGAGGCCTCCCGCAGGAAGACGGCGTCGCCCGCGTAGGGCTGGGGCCGGTGCGCCGCCACCGCGGCCATGCTGTGGCGGTACACCGGGTACAGCGCCGCGACGTCCTCGCCCGCGAGCCCCGGACCCACCGCTTCGGCCATCGTCTGGAAACGGGCCGCGGCCCCCTTGTCGGCGAGGGCCCGGAACGCCCGCGCCGCGTCGGCCAGGCCCTCCTCCTCGGGGAGCCGGGCCAGCGCGCCCTCGGGCACCCGTCCCGGCGTCCGCGCCAGGACGGCGTCGAAGGCCCGGGCGAGCACCGCGTCGTCGGGGTAGCCCAGCTTGGCGGTGTCGGCGCCCAGCACTCGGGCGAAGACGAACTCCAGGACGAGCTCGTCGCGGACATCGTGGGGCAGCCGGTAGCTGCTGATGATGCTCAGGCTGGCCACGTCGGCCCCGGCCTCGGTGAGGTTGCGCGCGACCTCGGTCGCCAGCAGCCCGCCCATGCAGTAGCCGACCACGTGGAAGCGGTCCCCCTCGCGGAGCAGGGACTCGGCGTAGTCGGCGGCCAACCGGTCGATGTGCCCCTCCGGGGGGTCGTCGTCGATCCGGCCGCCGTCCAGCGCGATCCCCAGGAGCGGGCCGTCCGCGGCCAGCAGGGGCGACAGCGACCGGTAGGGGTTGAGCGTGCCCGTGCCGTCGTGGACCAGGACGCGGGTGGCCTCCGTGTCGGATCCGCCCGTGCCCACCAGTGAGAACCCGGGGGAGCGCCGTCCGGAACCGGCGGGCGCGGCCGTCCCGGCGTCCTCCCCCAGGGCCGCGGCGAACCCGGAGACGGTGGGGTGGTTGAGCAGGGTCCGCAGGACGGTGTCGTAGTAGTGGGCCCCGACCTCGGGGACGCTCTCGCGCATCCGCCCGGCGACCTGGGCGATGAGCAGGGAGTCCCCGCCCAACTGGTAGAAGTCCTCGTTGCGGCCCACACGGGAGACCGGCAGCAGGTCGAGCCAGACCCGCGCGATCCGCTCCTCCAGGCCTTCGCGGGGCTCCTCGGCGGCGTCTCCGCCGCCGCCGGAGGCCCCGGGCAGCGCCCCCGCCAGGCGTTCGGCGTCGACCTTGCCGTTGGAGGTCAGCGGCAGGGAGTCCAGCACGGTCACGCTCGCGGGCACCATGTGGGCGGGCAGCGCGGCGGCCAGTCGCGCGCCCAGTTCGGCGGGGCGCGGGTGCGCCCGGTCGCTCTTGTACACGGCGGTGAAGACGTGCTGGCCCAGGGAGTCGGCGGGGTCGTCCGGGCCGGGCAGCACCGCCGTGGCGTCCGCGCCCGACTCCGCGAGCAGCCTGCTCCACTGCGCGACGGACAGGAAGGTCTGGTCGGTGCCCCGGCGCTCGTCCCGGTAGTCCCACTCCCGCGGGTCGTCCTCGGGCATCATGAACTCCATCGAGGTCATGATCTGGAGGTTCTCCCGGGTGGTCTCGATGAACACGAGCCGCCCACCGGGAGCGAGCAGGCCCGCGAGGCGTTCCAGCACCTGCCCGGCGTCGCGCGAGTTGTGCAGCACGTTGGCGGCGACCACGACGTCGTGGCTGTTGGGCGCCAGGCCCTGCTCCCTCGGCTCCCGGTTGATGTCGAACAGCCCGTAGTCCACCCACGGCAGGTCGCCGTGGCGGGCCCGGGCCTCGTTGAGGAAGAACTGGGAGACGTCGGTGAAGGTGTACCTGACGTGGGCGCCGGTCAGGCGCGGGATCAGCTCACTGCTGGTGCCGCCCACGCCCGCGCCGACCTCCAGCACCCGGCAGGGCCGGTCGGGGCCGAAGGCCGAGGCCGCGCCGACCACGCTCTCCACCGCGGCGGCGTTGACGTAGCGGCTGATGACGTTGTCGCGGTAGGCGGCGTGGGAGACGTCCACACGCCCCTCGGGGAACAGCAGGGGCAGCGGGTCGGTGTCGTCGCGCAGCAGTTCGGGCAGCCGCAGCAGGCTCTGGCGGAAGTAGTCCAGGAGCAGCCGGGGGTAGGCGTCCTCGCGCTGGAGCCGCATCGCGTGCGCCCAGGCGCGGTCCCGCGCACCGGGGTCGAACGGGAGGCCGGCGCTGAGCAGGTCGCCCTCCCTGCGCAGCAGTCCGTCGCGTTCGAGCGCCAGCAGCCAGCGGCGCAGCAGCCGGTGGTGGCGGGGCGCGGCGGCGGTGGCGTCCGCGATCTCGTCCACTGTGTGCCCGCGCCCGGGGTCGGCGAGGACCCCCTGGGACGCCAGGGCGTGCAGCATGCCCTGGCGGCAGGCGTCGTCCAGCCGGGACATGAACGCGGCGGTCTCCTCCGGGTCGACGTCGCCGACGGCCGCGGAGGCGCGGGCGTGCGCCCGCGCGCGCTCGGCGCCGAGGTCGGGGCGGACCGCGCCGGGAAGCGGGGCGGGTTGGACGAAGGCGGCGAGCCTGCGGGTCAGCGGGCTGTCCCCGACGGGGAGCACGACGGCCGCGCCGACCTCCGGCGCCTCCATGAGGGCGGCCTCGACCTCCCCGGGTTCGATGCGGTGGCCGCGCACCTTGACCTGGCGGTCGCTCCTGCCCAGGAACTCGATCGTGCCGTCGCCGCGGTAGCGGCCCAGGTCGCCGGTGCGGTAGAGGCGCTCCCCGCTCCCGGGGCGGGTCACGAACCTGTCCGCGGTCCGCTCCGGGTCGCCCAGGTAGCCCGACGCCAGTCCCGCCCCGCCGATGTACAGCTCGCCCGGCACGTGGTCGGGGCGGTCGCGCAGGGCGTGGTCGAGGACGTGGAAGGTCTGGTTGGCCAGCGGCCTCCCGTAGGGGATGGAGGCCCAGGCGGGGTCGACCTCGTCGACGGGGAAGGCGATGGACCACACGGCCGCCTCGGTGGCTCCGCCGAGGGAGACCACCCGCAGGCCGGGCGCCCGGCGGCGGATCCGGTCGGGCAGGGCGACGGGGATCCAGTCCCCGCTGAGCATGGCCAGCCGCAGGCTGCCGACGTCCCGGCCGCCTCCGGAGGCGAGGTGGTCCTCCAGCATCTGCATCTGGGCGGGTACGGAGTTCCAGACGGTGACACCGTGGCGCTCGACCAGCTCGGCCCAGTGGGAGGGGTCCCCCCGCCGGTCGGCGTCGGGCAGGACGAGGCAGGCCCCGGCGCCGAGGAGCCCGAAGACGTCGAAGACCGACAGGTCGAAGCCGAGGGAGGCCAGGGCGATGCCGCGGTCGTCGGCCGTGACGCCGAAGCGCCCGCGCACGTCGTGCAGCGTGTTGAGGGCGGCCCGGTGGGAGACCATCACGCCCTTGGGCCTTCCGGTGGAGCCCGAGGTGTAGATGACGTAGGCCAGGTCGTCCGGGCCCGCGCCGGTCGGGTCCGGCACGTCCGACGGTTCCGGGACGGAGTCCGCACCGTCGTCGTCCACGGTCAGGACCCGGGCGCCGGTACCGGCCGCGGCTCCGTCGGCCGTCCACGGCTGGGCCAGGACGAGGCCCGCCCCGGCGTCGCCCAGCAGGAGCCCGCGGCGGGCCGCGGGCTGCCGGGCGTCCACGGGAAGGTAGGCGCCTCCGGCCAGGAGGACGGCGAGGACGGCCACGACCTCCTCCCAGCCCTTGTCCATGACCACGGCGACGACGTCCCCGCGGCGCAGCCCCTCCCGCCGCAGCCGGTCGGCCAGGCGGACGGCCCGGGACAGGACCTCGCCGTGGGTCAGGACGCGTGTTCCGCACACCAGGGCCGGGCGCTCGGGGTGGGCCCGGGCGGAGGCGACGGCGTCCTCGTGCAGCAGCCCCTCGGGCAGGGGAGCGGCGGTGTCGTTGGCGGCGAGCCTGGTCCGGGCCTGGTCCGCGGGCAGCGCCACCGGCGCGGCCTCGTCCCAGGCCCCTCCCTCGGCCAGGCGGCCCAGGAGACCGTCGAAGGCGGCGAACATCGCCTCCACGACACCCTCGCGCAGCACTCCCCGGCGCACGTCCCACCGTGCCGACAGGCGGCCCTCCTCGGCGACGGCCTGGGCGTCGATCCACACCTGGGGGGTCTGGCTGCGCCCGTAGGTCGGGGTGCCGAGGGTCCCCGGTTCCCGCTGTTCCGCCTCCTCCATCCCGACGGTGCTGGTGAAGACGACCGGCATGAGGGAGGCGCCGGGGCCGCGTGTGCGGGCCGTCTCGCGGATGACCTCGACACCGCTGAAGGAGCGGTGTTCGAGGTCGGTCAGGAGCTGCTCCTGCGCGGCGCGGGCGCGCCCGGTGAAGGAACCGGCGGAGTCGGTGTGCAGCTCCAGCAGGTTCACGGAGGTGAAGTCGCCGACCAGGCGGTCCACGTCGGGGTGGTGGGCGTTGCGGTTGAGCAGGGTGAGGTTGAGGCAGAAGGCCGGTGCGGCGCTCCAGGCCCCGACGACCTCGGAGAACGCCGCGAGGACGGCGGTGGACGGGGTGATGCCGCGTGCCCGGGCCTGTTCCTGGAGGCTCCGCCAGGCGTCGGGGTCCAGCCCGGTCTCCCACCGGTCGAACCGGCCCGGCGCACCGCGGGCGGCCCCGGGAAGCACGGGGAGCTCCGGTCCCGGGGGGAGGCTGTCCACGCGCCGCGCCCAGTAGGCGCGGTCGCGTTCGTACACGGGCCCCTCGCGCAGGCGGTGCTCGGCCAGCAGGTGGTCGCGGAAGGTGATGCCGAGCTCCGGCAGTTCGGCCTCCGGGTCGCGGTGCAGGAGGTCGAGTTCGCGCACCAGGACGCGCACGCTGGCGTAGTCGGCGGTGAGGAAGTCGATGGAGACGTGCAGGAGGTCGCCGTCGTCGGCCCGGGTGACGCGCACGTCGAACATCGGCCACGTGCCCGGCTCGTAGACGCGGTGGTCCATCTGCTCCCGGACGCGCAGGCGGCGCGCGCGCACCTCCTGCGGGGGCCGCCCGCGCACGTCCTCCACGGCGACGGTGTACTCGGGGACCTCGGGCCGCACCCGCTGGTGGCCTTCGGGGTCCACGACGGCCCTGAGCATGTCGTGGCGGCGCACCAGCGCGTTCCACGCCCATTGGAGGCGGTCGGGGCGAAGGTCGCGCACGGGCATCTCGGCGTAGACCTGGCAGGGGGAGCCGCCGTAGTCGAACGCCCCTCCCCGGCCCAGGAGGTAGGAGGACTGGACGTCGGTCAGCGGGAAGGGGTCGTGGCGGCCCTCCGCGTCGTGGCGGACCGCGTCCGAGGCCTCCTGGAGGCAGGCGATCAGCCCTTCCCTCCGCGCGCTCAGGCGCTCGCGCAGAGCCGGGTCCAGGACCCCCCGGGGCGCGCGGAAGCGCAGCCGTCCCTCCTCCACCCACAGGTGGACCCCGAGGTCGTGGAGCTCGGCGAGGAGCTGTGCGTGGCCTCCGTTGTCGGAAGTCATAGGGTTCCTTCCTCGAACTCGTGGTCGGCTGAGGACGGGCCGCGGTCCAGCAGGGCGGCCAGGCCCCGGACCGTGGGCGCCTCGAAGACGCGGCGCAGGGGCAGTTCGGCGCCGAAGCGGCGGCGCAGGGCCTCGGTCATGCGGGTGGCGAGGAGGCTGTCCCCGCCGAGCGCGACGAAGTCGTCGTCGCGGTTGACGGTGTCCAGGCCGAGCAGGTCGGCCCAGATGTCGGCCACCGCCCGTTCGGTCGCGCCCTCGGGCGGTGCGCCCGCGGCGGCGGCGTTCCCGGCCTGCTGCCCGGCCAGGGCCGTCAGGGCGGCCCGGTCGACCTTGCCGTTGGCGTTGAGCGGCATCCGGGGCACCGTCACCACGTGGGCGGGGACGGCGTGCTCGGGCAGCCGTTCGGCGAGGAAGTCCCGCAGCGAGTCCGGAGCCTCCCGGCCCTCCACGGCGGTCACGAACGCGACCAGGCGGGGTGAGGGTGCGGGGGAGACCACGACCGCGGCCGTGCCCACTCCCGGGTGGGCGCGTGCGGCGGCTTCGACCTCCCCGAGTTCGAGTCGGTGGCCCCGGATCTTGATCTGGTGGTCGTCGCGGCCCAGGAACTCCAGTCGTCCGTCGGGCCGGTAGCGTCCCTGGTCGCCGGTGCGGTACCAGCGTGTGCCGTGTTCGTCGGTGACGAAGCGGGCGGCCGTCGTGGCGGGGTCGCCCCGGTAGCCCACGGCCACGCCCGCGCCGCCGATCCACAGCTCGCCGGGTACCCAGTCGGGGCGGTCACGGCCGTCGGGTCCCACGACCCGGAAGCACTGGCCGGACAGGGGGCGGCCGTAGGGGATCGAGGGCCAGTCCGGTTCGAGCTCCCCGACCTCTTCGTAGTTGGACCAGATCGCGGCTTCGGTGGCCCCGCCCATCGCCACGAAACGACAGTCCGGAGCCGCCCGCGTGACCTGCCCGGGCAGGTCCAGGGGCACCCAGTCACCGGAGACCATGACCACCCTCAGCCCCGCCAGGGACTCCGGTGCGCCGACGGCCGCTTCCACGAGCATCTGGGCGAGGACGGGGACGGTGTTCCAGACCGTCACGCCGTGTCGGCTGACGGCCCTGCACCAGGCGGCGGCGTCCCGCCGCTGCTCCTCGGTGGGCAGGACCACCGCGCCGCCGACGCCGAGGAGGCCGAACACGTCGAAGACGGACAGGTCGAAGTCCAGTGCCGACACGGCGAGGACGCGGTCGTCGGGGCCGATGCCGAAGCGTGCGCACACATCGGTCACGGTGTTCACCGCCGCCCGGTGGGTCACCTCCACACCCTTCGGTTCGCCCGTCGAGCCGGAGGTGAAGATCACGTAGGCGGACGCGTCCGCCCCGACCCGGGCCGGTCGCTTCCAGGGCTTCGCCGCCAGGGCGGGGCCCAGGTCGTCCAGGACCAGTGCGGCGTCGGCGCGGTGGAACATGCGTTCGCGGCGCAGGGCGGGTTGGTCCACTCCCACGGGTACGTAGGCGCAGCCTGCGGCGAGGACGCCCAGGACCGCCGCGATCTGGTCGGGGCCCTTGGGCAGGCTCACCGCGACGGTGTCGCCGGGGCGGGCGCCGTGTTCGTTCAGGTGGGCCGCAGTGCGCAGGGCGCGTTCGGCCAGTTCGGCGTAGGTCCACCGGCCCCCGTCCCAGACCACGGCGACGCGGTCGGGTTCGCGTTCGGCCCAGGCGAAGAAACCGCCGTGCAACAGGTCCGAAGCCGGACGCACCGGGGTGTCGGCCGCGATCCGGTTCACCCGCTCACGCGTGAGGAGCTGCTCCGGCGGGGGAGTGTGCACCGGACGCCGCGTCCAGTCGCCGTCCAGCAGTTGGCGCAGCACGCGGCCGTAGGCGTCGAACATCGCGTCCAGCACGCCCTCGGGGAACAGGCCCGACACCGCGTCCCACACCAGGGCCAGACCGCCGTCGCGCTCCACCACCTGGTGGTCCAGCCACACCTGCGGCGTCTGGGACACACCCCAGACCGGCTCGGCGAAGGAGGGGCGTACGGCCGCGTCGCCCGTTCCGGTCGCGCCTATCGTGCTGGTGAAGACCACGGGCATGGACACGTCCAGGGAGCCCCGGTGGCGGGCCAGTTCGGACAGGACCCATCGGGCGGTGACCTCGCTGTGGTCCAGGTCCTGTCCCATCCGGCGGTGCAGGCGCGTGACGCGCTCGGCCCAGCTGTCCTCCGGTTCGGGCTGGTAGCCCGCCAGGAGCAGGGAGGTGAAGTCGCCGACCAGGGACCCGACGTCGGGGTGGACGTCGCGGCGGTCGAACAGGGTGAGGTTGATCGTCAGGTGCGGGTTCGCGCTCCAGGCGCCGAGCGTCTCGCAGAACGCCGTGGCCAGCACGGCCGAGGCGGTGACCCCGTGGGCCCGGGCCGCGGCGAGCAGGGCCTCCCGTTCGCGGGTGTCCAGCCACTGCTCGCGCCGCTCGAAGCGCGGGGCCCGCACGAGAGAGGGGTCGGTCGCCAGCGGCAGCTCCGGCGGACCGGGCAGGGCGCGGACCCGGGCGGCCCAGTGGCGTTCGGCGCGTTCCCGTCGCTCCGGGGACGGGTGCACGCCCAGCACGTAGTCGCGGAAGGTGAGCCCGAGCGGTGCCAACCGGGCGTTCGGGTCGGCGTAGAGGCGGTCCAGCTCGCCCAGGAGGATCATCGCGCTGAGCGCGTCCACGGTGAGCGCGTCGATGCTCAGGCCCAGACGGACCCTTCCGCCGCCGTAGCGCACCGCGCGCAGGTCGAACAGCGGCCAGGTCTGCGGGTCGATGAGCTGGTGGGACATGGCCGCGCGCAGGTCCGCCAGGGCCTGACCGGCGTCCTCGTCGGAGGCGTCGGTGACCGGGACGGTGAACCGGGGCACCTCGGGGAGGACGCGTTGGCGTCCGTCCGGGGTGAGCACGGCCCGCAGCATGTCGTGACGCAAGATGAGCAGGTTCCAGGCCTCCTCCAGCCGTGCGAGGTCGATGTCGGCACCGTCGTACTCGGTGTAGAAGTGGCAGTCGACCCCGCCGAGCGCGAAGTCGTCGCCGCGGCCGATCCGGTACGCCTGCTGCACCGAGGTCAGCGGGAACGGTTCGTGGCGCTCCTCGGGGCGTGCGACCGGAGCGCTGAAGCCCGCTTCGCCGGTCCCGTCCCGCAGTCCCCGGGCGAACTCCCGCAGCGAACCGGCGGAGAACAGCAGGCCCAGGTCCGCTCCGCGCAGCCCCCGGTCGTTGAGGCGGACGATCATGCGGGTGGCGAGGAGGCTGTCCCCGCCGAGCGTGAAGAAGTTGTCGTCGCGGTTGACGGTGTCCAGGCCGAGCAGGTCGGCCCAGACGTCGGCCACCGCCCGTTCGGTCGCGCCCTCGGGCGGTGCGCCGGTCGCGGCGGTTCGTCCGACCTGTTCTCCGGCCAGGGCCGTCAGGGCGGCCCGGTCGACCTTGCCGTTGGCGTTGAGCGGGATCCGGGGCACCGTCACCACGTGGGCGGGGACGGCGTGCTCGGGCAGCCGCTCGGCGAGGAAGTCCCGCAGGGCCTCCGGTGCCGTGCTTCCTCCGGTCACCGTCACGAACGCGACCAGGCGGGGTGAGGGTGCGGGGGAGACCACCACCGCGGCCGTGCCCACCCCCGGGTGGGCGCGTGCGGCGGCCTCGACTTCTCCCAACTCCAGCCGGTGGCCCCGGATCTTGATCTGGTGGTCGTCGCGGCCCAGGAACTCCAGTCGTCCGTCGGGCCGGTAGCGTCCCTGGTCGCCGGTGCGGTACCACCGCACTCCCCGCTCGTCGGTGACGAAGCGGGCGGCCGTCGTGGCGGGGTCGCCCCGGTAGCCCACGGCCACGCCCGCGCCGCCGATCCACAGTTCACCGGGTACCCAGTCGGGTCGGTCACGGCCGTCGGGTCCCACGACCCGGAAGCACTGGCCGGACAGGGGGCGGCCGTAGGGGATCGAGGGCCAGTCCGGTTCGAGCTCCCCGACTTCCTCGTAGTTGGACCAGATCGCGGCCTCGGTCGCCCCGCCCATCGCCACGAAACGGCAACCGGGGGCCAGGTCCTCGATGCTCCGGGGCAGGTCCAGCGGGACCCAGTCACCGGAGACCATGACCACCCTCAGCCCCGCCAGGGACTCCGGGACACCGGTCGCCGTCTCCGTCAGCATCTGGGCGAGGACGGGGACGGTGTTCCAGACCGTCACGCCGTGTCGGCTGACGGCCCCGCACCAGGCGGCGGCGTCCCGCCGCTGCTCCTCCGCGGGTACGACCACCGCGCCGCCGACGCCGAGCAGGCCGAACACGTCGAAGACCGACAGGTCGAAGTCCAGTGCCGACACGGCGAGCACCCGGTCGTCGGGGCCGATGCCGAAGCGCGTACACACATCGGTCACGGTGTTCACCGCCGCCCGGTGGGTCACCTCCACACCCTTGGGCTCACCCGTGGACCCCGAAGTGAAGATCACGTACGCCGACGCCTCCGGGGAGACCTCGGTCGGGCCGTCCCACGGCCGCGTCTTCGACACCGGTTCCAGGTCGTCCAGGACCAGTGCGGCGTCGGCGCGGCGCAGCATGCGTTCGCGGCGCAGGGCGGGTTGGTCCACTCCCACGGGTACGTAGGCGCAGCCCGCGGCGAGGACGCCCAGGACCGCCGCGACCTGGTCGGGGCCCTTGGGCAGGCTCACCGCGACGGTGTCGCCGGGGCGGGCTCCCCGCTCGCTCAGGTGGGCCGCGGTGCGCAGGGCGCGTTCGGCCAGTTCGGCGTAGGTCCACCGGCCCCCGTCCCAGACCACGGCGACGCGGTCGGGTTCGCGTTCGGCCCGGGCGAAGAAACCGCCGTGCAACAGGCCCGCACCGGCGGCCACACCGTCCGTCAGCGGCGAGGCGGCCATGGCGGCCTCGTTGACCCGTCTCCTCACCGCCAGGTGGTCCCGTGTCGGTACGGCGACCACCGGTGTCGACCAGTCGCCCGCCAGGACCTGTTCGAGCACGCGGCCGTAGGCGTCGAACATCGCGTCCAGCACGCCCTCGGGGAACAGGCCCGACACCGCGTCCCACACCAGGGCTAGACCGCCGTCGCGCTCCACCACCTGGTGGTCCAGCCACACCTGCGGCGTCTGGGAGATCATCCACCCCGTCTCACCCAGAACCTCGCGGACCCGCGGTTCGATCAGCTCGCCCATGCCGACGGCGCTGGTGAACACCACGGGAGCGGGGGCGGGCGGCCCGCCCCGCCGGGTCAGGTCGCGCAGCACCTCCACACCGCTGTAGTCGGAGTGGGCGACGTGCTCGCGCAGACACGCCTGGGCGGCGGCCACCCGGTCGGCGAAGGAGGCGGTGCCGGTGAGGTCGAACGCCACCAGGACGAGGTTGGTGAAGTCGGCCACGACCCCCTCGACACCGGCCCCCGCCCCGTCTAAGGCCTCGCGGTCGAACAGGGGCAGGTTGAGCAGGAAACGGGGTGTGGCGCTCCACGCGCCGACCACCTCGGCGAACGCGGCGGCCAGGACCATCGGCACCGTGGCCCCGTGCGCCCGGGCGAGTCCGGCCAGCCGTTCCCGGCGCTCGGGGCCGAGCCACTGCTCGCGCCGCTCGAAACGCGGAGCACCCGCCCGGGCGGGATCGGCCGCCAGCGGCAGCTGCGGCGGACCGGGCAGTTCGGGTACCCGCGACGCCCAGTAGTCGCGGTGCGCGTCACGGGAGGGGGCCCGGCGACTCTCCCGCGCGGCGAGGTAGCTCGCGAAGTCCGTGCCGAGCGGGGGCAGCTCGTCCCGGGGGCTGCGGTAGAGCTCCGCGAGTTCGACGAGGGCGATGCGGATGCTCTGGACGTCGGTGGCCAGCAGCTCGAAGTTCAGGTGCAGCCGGTGCCCGCCGTCCGGCAGCAGGGAGAGGCAGGCTGCGAGCACCTGCCCGGAGGCGATGTCCAAAAGGCGGTGGGAGAGGCGCTCCCTGCGCTCCTCCAGGCGCCGGTCGGCCTCCGCCTGGTCGAGGTGGCGCAGGTCGTCGGTCTCCAGCGGCTCCACGCGGGGCTCGGGGAGGACCCGTTGCCCGCCGTCGTCGGTGTAGGCCGTGCGCAGTGCGGGGTGCCGCTGGATCAGCGCGCGCAACGCCCTCTCCAGGCGCCGGGGGCGCAGCCCGCGGCCGTCGAGTTCGACGTAGAAGTGGCAGGCGACGCCGCCGAGGACCTGGTCGTCGCGGCGTCCGATCCAGTAGGCGTGCTGCACGGGCGTCAGGGGGAAGGGTTCGCCCTCGGCCGCGGCCGGACCGGCTCCGTCCGGGGAGCCCGTGCCGGGCGAGAGCGCGAGCAGTTCGGTCCACGCGCGCACGGTGGGGCGGGCGAAGAGGTCGGGGAACCGTACGCCGAACCCCTTCGCCCTCTGGTCGTTGGCGAACTGCATCGTGCGCAGTGAGTCGATGCCCAGACCGATGAGGTCGTCCTCGGGTCCGACCTCGGAGAGGGGGCGGCCCAGCAGCGCGGCCACCGTCTCGCGCACCTCCTCGACGTCCACCGGTCGGGAGGGGGCGGGCGGTGCCGGCGCGTGGGCCCCGGGGGCGGGTGCGCCGGTCGCGGCGACCGGCAGGAAGTCCGTGTGGAGGGCCCCGTCCAGCGCGGAGTGCAGTATCCGCGCGGGCACCGGTGCCTCCGCGTCGTCGCGGTCCGCGACCGCGCCGCGCGGCAGCACGACCACACCGTCGGGGACGAACCCGTGGGCGTCGGCGGTGGCCGCGCGCACCCGGCGGGCGGCCGACCGGTGGTCGCCGCCGTGCCCGTCGTCCTCCACGAGGACGTACACGGGACCGCCGTGGAAGGGTTGCAGGACACGGACCCGAGAGGGCGACAGGGAAATGCTTCTGCCGATCCCGGCCTCGATACTTCCAATTCCGTGCCGTTTACCCTGGACGAGGACACAAAGCGTGTCCGCGTCTCGTTCGCTGTTTAACACATCGCCAATCGTGCCAAGTGCGGAGTGGGTCTTCAACCCCCTAATCCGGTTACCCGGAGGCCCGGAGAGAAAACACCGCCATGCTTGGCCTTAACCATTCAGGGGCCTCGCGCCGGCCACCGGTACCTCCTGCCGGGCGGGCTCCGGCCTGTGCCGACCGGAGGAGGAGCGCCCCTGCTCAGAGGGCTTTCGACCGACACGGAGAACCCTTTTCCGTGTGCTTCGCCGGGGCGGCGCGCACGGGCGTGGAACCGGCCGCGGACGTTTCCGTGCGCCGGTCCGGCCCGCGTGGGCCCCGCCGGGCCCGGGTCCGCGCCGACGCACGGGCCGGGGTGGCCGTGAGCGGGTCAGCTCCTTCGTGCCGGTCCGTCATCGTGGACCGAATCCCTTACGGAACAGGGGACCGCGGTGGTGGCGCCGAGGTCCGTGTGCTGAGCCGCCGGAGCCGCGGCGGGCGAGTCCGCGGGTGCGATGACCTGCGCGGAGTCCCCGGGGCGGGTTCCCGACGGTGGTGCGGCGATCGGCGGGGCCGTTCCGGTGGGACGGGCGAAACCGCTTTCCTTTTCGTTACTCAGAGTAGGGAAAGCGACCCAAAGAAGTGAAACGCAAGGGCCAATCCTATAGTTCCGGGCAAACGGCGGACGAGAAGCAAGGGAAGGCATGCCTAATTTATGCAAACCTTGGTAGCCATATGGGCACTTGCGCCTGAACAGAGTCTTCATATATTGAATTATGGTAGACCCAGAGTGCGCCAGGGAGGTGCCTGCGATCATTTCCTCATATAGAGAAAAACCTCCGGTCCCAGAGCCCGGTGAGATCGGGGGGCCCGAGGAGGCATTCGCGCTCGGAGACGAATACGTCGAGTGCCTCGGAAAGATCATCAACAGCCACGTGCGCAACGAGAGGGCCGGAGCGGCCGCGTTCGACGAACCCTCCATCGCGCACGCGCCCACCGCCAAGGACAAGTGGCTGGCCTGCCGGATGGCGATGGAGGAGTACGGCCACCACCTGCAGTTCAACAAACTGGCCGCCGCGCTCTCCCTGGAGGACCCCTACACGCGTCCGCCCCTGACGGTGTTCGAGGAGGAGCTGTCCAGTTGGCCGGAGTACGTCCTGTCCAAGGCGCTGATCGACCTCGCCGAGATCGTCCTGATGGAGGACCTGTGCTCCTGCTCCTACCGGCCGCTGCGCGACCTGTGCGTCTCCCTGATGCCCGAGGAGCGCTTCCACGTGCGCTTCGGGCGGGACGGCTCGCGCAGGCTGGCCCGTGACCCCGCCCGACGCGGGGAGATGCAGCGCGTCGTGGACGGCATGGTCCCGGTCACGATGACCTTCTTCGGGCGCAGCGACTCGCCCAACAACGCACGGTTCCGCCGCTGGGGGATCAAGCGGCTGACCAACGACGAGTGCCGGCGGATCTTCTCCGAGCGCGCCCGGTCCATCGTCGAGGACGATCTGAACCTGGTCTTTCCCGAGGTGAAGCAGACATGGAACGGCTCTATGAACTGAACCGTCCCCCCGAGGACACCGAAGCCCTGCTGGGCGCGGGCGGCCCCCGGGTCGGTGCGCTGCTCCGCGGCCTGTGCGGGGGTAGGGCGGTCCCCGTCGCGGGGAGGGGCCGGGCGGTCGGCCTGGCGGAGGCGCTGAGCCTGGCGGACCGGGTCGACCCCGCGTGGGTCGCCGGTGTGGAGCGACGCAGTGACCGCGCCCGGACCCGTCTGCTCGACGCCGGACGCGGCGCCGACCTGGAACTGGCACTGCACATGACCATGCTCCTGTGCACGCCCTGTCTGGACCCCGCGGACGACGAGGACGTGGACGCACACGCCGTCTCCGGCGCCCTGCTCTGGCTCGCCTGCCGACTGGTGGGACCCGCCCTGTGCGGCGACCCCGACCGGGAGGGCCTGGAGTCCCTGTTGGCGGACGGTTGGTGGCCGCTGGGCCGTGTGGACGGCGCGCTCGTGGCCACCGCCTACCGCGGCCCCGGGACGCGTGCGCTGTTCGCCGCGCCCGGGCCCGAGGCCGCGCACACCCGGGCGCGCACGTGTTGAACCTCGCCCACGACCTGTCCCGCCTGTGCGGGGAGCGCGGATGGCGCGACCGCCCCGCCTGCCTGGAGGACGGCGCGGTCTGGACGCACGGCCAGGTGCACGCGACCGCCGCCCGCTGCGCCGCGGTCCTGGCCGGGCGCGGGGTCGGACCGGGCGACCACGTGCTGCTGGCCCTGCCGGACGGTGCGGCGTGGGTGGTGTCCTTCCTCGCCTGCGCGCGGATCGGGGCCGTGGCGGTCACGGTCAACCCCGACCTGTCCGGGCGCGAACACCGCTACATGGCCTCGGACTGCGCTCCCGTGCTCGTCCTGGCCGAGGAACACCTGCACGAGCGGTTCCCGGACGCGCCCGCGCTCACCGGCGCCGCCCTCCTGGCGGAGGGCGCGACCCGCGCCCCCGCCCCTCCCGTGCCGACGGGCCCGGACGCCCCGCTGTACGTGCAGTACACCTCCGGGACCACCGGACAGCCCAAGGGGGTCGTGCACCGGTGCGCCGACCCCGCCTCGTACATGGAACTGGTGGGGCGTCCCGTGGCGGACGTGGGGCCGACGGACGTGACCCTGTCGGTGTCGAAGATGTTCTTCGCCTACGGCTTCGGCAACGCCTTCGTCTTCCCGCTGCTGTCGGGCTCGGCCGCGGTGTACACCGCCGGGCGGCCCGGGGCCGCCGAGGTCGCCGGCCTGGTGGCGCGGCACGGTGTCACCCTGCTCTACGGGGTGCCCTCCTTCTACGCCAACCTGGTGCGCGAGGCCTCGCCCGCCGACCTCGCCAGCCTGCGCCTGGCCGTGTCGGCGGGGGAGCGGCTGGCGCCCGACCTGGGGGAGCGGGCGCGCGGCCTGCTCGGAGTGCCCCTCCTGGAACAGCTGGGATCGACCGAGGCCGGGCACGGCTTCTGCTCCAACACCGTCTCGCGCGACGTGCCCGGCACCGTGGGCCGCGTCCTGCCCGGGTTCCGCGTCCGGGTGCTGGACCGCGACGGCGCCCCCGTGGCCCCGGGCGGCACCGGCGAACTCCACGTCACGGGGCCCACCCTGATGCAGGGCTACCTCAACCTCCCCGAGGACACGCGGCGGACCCTGCCCGAGGACGGCTGGCTGCGCACAGGCGACCTGGTGACCGCGCTCCCGTCCGGGGACCTGGTGCACCGGGGCCGGACCGACGACCTGGAGATGGTCGGCGGCATCACCTTCTCGCCCGTGGAGGTGGAGGACCTGCTGCGGTCCGACCCCCGGGTGCGGGAGGCGGCGGTGACCAGCCTGCCCGACGAGCGGGGAGCCACCCGCCTGCACGCCTTCGTGGTCCCGGCCTCCTCCGCGGACTCAGCCGAGACGCTGGAGAGCGAACTCATCGACGGTCTGCGCGGACGGGTCGCCCCCTACAAGGTGCCCCGGAGCGTGCGCCTGGTGCCCGACCTGCCGAGGACGCCCACGGGCAAACTCCGCCGGTTCCAGCTCCGGGCCTCCCTGGCGGCCGCCTCCCGGCACGACCCCGCGCAGAGCGCCCCCGGCTCGCCGCCGGCGGGCCCCGCCCCACTCCCGTAAGCAGTGAGAACGGCTCGGAGAGCCATGCACACGTTGCTCATCGACAACTACGACTCCTACACCTACAACCTCTTCCAGCTGATAGCGGCCACGACCGGGGTCGAACCCGAGGTGTGCCGCAACGACGACCCGCGGCTCCTGGGCTCCGGTCCCGACCCCGACGCCGTGGTGGTCTCACCCGGCCCGGGGCGCCCGGACCGGCCCTCCGACCTCGGACACGCCTCCGCGTTCCTGACCCGCACACGCGCGCCCGTGCTCGGCGTGTGCCTGGGCCACCAGGCCCTCGGCTGGCTGGCGGGCAGCCCCGTCGTCCCCTCGCCCCGGCCCAGGCACGGCGCGGTCGAGCGCGTCCTGCACAACGGCCGCAACCTGTTCACCGGCCTCCCCCAGGGCTTCCCGGCGGTGCGCTACCACTCCCTGTGCCTGCCGGACGGGGTGAAGGAGCACCTCGACGTGGACGCCCGGACCGAGGACGGCGTCGTCATGGGCGTCAGCGACCCCCGGCGCGCGTGGTGGGGGGTGCAGTTCCACCCGGAGTCGGTCGCCACCGAGCACGGCGCCCGGCTGGTGGGGAACTTCTTCTCGCTGGCCCGCCCCACGGCGCGCGGCGGATCGGTGCTCGGGAAGGGGAGGGCCGCCGACTCCGCGGTGCGGCGCGCGCCCTCCCCGGAGACCCGCCCCCGGACGCCCTGGCTGCTGCGGTGGCGGCGGCTGGAGCGCGCGCCGGAGGCCGAGTACCTCTTCCGCCTCCTGTTCGCGGACCTGCCGTACGCCTACTGGCTCGACAGCAGCCGCCCGGTCGAGGGGTTCTCCCGCTTCTCCTTCCTCGGGGCGCCGTCGGGGCCGGACGCCGAGGTCCTGACCTACGACGCCGGTGCGGGCCGCCTGCGCGTCGGCGACGGGGAGGGCGTCCCGAGGCACACCGAGGAGGGGTCGGTCTTCGACCTGCTGGAGGCGCGCCTGTCCGCCGCGCGCACCCCCTCCCCACGCGAGCTGCCCTTCGACTTCAACGGCGGTTACGTGGGCTACATGGGCTACGAGGCCAAGGCGGACTGCGGGTCCCCCAACCGCCACACCGCGCACACCCCGGACGCGCTGTGGATGTCGGCCACCAGGACCGTGGCCGTCGACCACCGGGACGGCGCCACCTGGCTGCTGGCCTCCTGTCGCGACCTGCCCGCCTCGGTGGAGGCGGCCGACCAGTGGCTGGACAGCGTCCAGGCGCTGGCGGGGGGAGGCGTGCGGCACTCCCGGCCCGCCCCCGCGGCCCCGGACCCGGTGGAGCCGACGCCGTTCCTGAGGCGTCGGCGCGCGGGGTACGTGGCGGACGTGCACTCCTGCCTGGAGGAGCTCAGGGCGGGGGAGAGCTACGAGATCTGCCTGACCAACGAGGTCAGCCTCCCGTGCTCGGGCGACCCCTTGGAGACCTACCTGCGTATGCGCCGGGCCAATCCGGCCCCCTACGGGGCCTTCCTCCGCGCGGGGCCCGCGAGCGTGCTGTGCTCGTCACCGGAGCGCTTCCTGCGGGTGGACGAGGACGGCACCGCCGAGTCCAAGCCGATGAAGGGGACCGCGCCGCGCCACCCCGATCCGGCCGCCGACGCCCGGCTGCGCGCGTCCCTGGCGCGGGACCCCAAGACGCGCGCGGAGAACCTCATGATCGTGGACCTGGTCCGCAACGACCTGGGACGCGTGTGCGAGGTGGGCGGGGTGAGCGTCCCCCGCTACATGCAGGTCGAGTCCTACACCTCCGTGCACCAACTCGTCAGCACGGTCGAGGGCAGGCTCAGGCCGGGGGTGGGGGCCGTCGGGGCGGCACGCGCCTGCTTCCCCGGCGGATCGATGACCGGCGCCCCCAAACTCCGCACGATGGAGATCATCGAACGCCTGGAGGGACGGGCCCGCGGAGTTTACTCGGGCTCGCTGGGGTACTTCGCCCTGAGCGGGGCGGCCGACCTGAACATCGTCATCCGCACGGCGGTGGTCGCCGACGGCCGGATGACCGTGGGAGCGGGGGGCGCCATCGTCCTGGACTCCGATCCCGAAGCCGAGTTCCAGGAGATGGTCCTCAAAGCCCGGGCCGGACTGTGCGGAACCCGGGCGGACGAGACCGGACCGGCCGACTCCGAACCCGGATCCTCCCCGCGGCCGTCGCGCGCGAGCCGCGACACCGCGCGGTGACGGCCAGCGTTCCCGCCCCGCTCTCCCATCCGACCGGCCAAGCACGAGGAGCCGTTATGACCTCCACCCATGAGCACGTCGACCAGCTTCCCGTTCCCTGCGCCCCGGAGAACGGCCCGCCCCTGATCCCCCTGTGCGACCGCGAGCACGAGACCATGGTGGTCGGGCCCGACTCGCCCGGTACCGAGGCGACCCTGCGCGCGCTGCGCTCCATGGACTGCACCGCGGGCGTCCTGGCCCACTTCGACTGTCCCGCCGAGGCCATCGCGCACCTGGGTCAGCGCAGATGGGACTTCGTCTTCCACGTCCGCCGGTCCGGCGCCGAGGACACGGCGGCCCTGCGCGAGGCGGCCCGGGGGGCACGGGGCAAACACCTGTCCGTGCTGTCGGCGTCCGACCGTTCACCGGGGTGCCCGCTCAACGAGACCGGCACGGACGCCCTGGTCTCGGTGGACGAGCTGTCCCCGGCCGACCTGCACTTCGCCTTCTGGCAGCTCGAACGGGGCCGCGTCTACCTTTCCCCCGGTCTGGTCGACCGGGCCGCCGCCCACGGGCGGCGCCTGCACGGCGTGCCGGGTCCGGCCACCCGCCTGACCGAACGCGAACGCCAGACGCTGGCCCTCATGGCGCGCGGGCTGGAGAACAAGGAGATCGCCGCACAGCTGCGGATCTCCCTGCACGGGGCCAAACGCAACGTCGCGCAGGTCCTGACCAAGCTCGACTGCACCAACCGGACCATGGCCGTGGTCAAGGCGATGAGCGGGACGGCGTGCGGACTCGACCACCTGGCGCGGGGGAACTGAGGCGACCCCGGGTCCCGTACCGGCGCCGCCCCGGGCCCGGCCCGTCGAGGCGCGGCGGCACGGGCGGTACCGTCCCGCGCGTGTCCGCGCCCGCCCCGGCGGCGTGCCCTTCCGGCACCGGCCGCCCCGGGCGTCAGTCGCCGTCCTGTTCGAGGTCGAAGCGCTCGCGTGCCCGCTCGATCTCGGGCGTGTGCGCCGAGATCCAGTCGAGCAGCACGTCCACCGGGTGCCGGAGCGTCTTGCCCAGCGGGGTGATCCGGTACTCCACGGCGACCGGCCGTGAGCCGACCACCGCGCGGTGCACGATGCCGTTGCGTTCGAGGCGGCGCAGGGTCGCGGTGAGCGACTTCTGGGTCACCGAGGGGATCGCGCGGCGCAGTTCGTTGAAGCGCGAGGGGCGCTCGCAGAGCACGTTGAGCACCTCCATCGACCACTTGTCCAGGATCTGGTTGAGGAGCTCGCGGTGCGGCGCGGTGATCCCGATGTCGTCGTGGGCTGTCTGCCCGGTATCCGTCATGACACCTGGTTTCGTTGAAGTTTCCTTTTGATACCAGGTATCAACATTAGACCAAGTCGGTACCAGTAGCGAGGACACAGGCAATGGCCGTTCAGCGTTTCACCCCCGAGGGCATGATGCAGCCCACCCCGTACCACCACGTCGCGGTCGGCACCGGTACGCGCCACGTGCACGTCAGCGGACAGGTCGCCCGCCGCGCCGACGCGACCCCGGTGGCCCCGGGCGACCTCGCCGGGCAGGTGGCCCAGGTGCTGCGCAACACCGCGGCGGGCCTGGCCGGGGCGGGAGCGACGTTCGACGACGTCCTGCGGCTGACCTTCTACGTCACGGCGTGGGAGCCCGGCAAGATCGACGCCTTCATGGCGGGGGTCGCCGAGGTGGCCGAGGAGATCGGTCTGCCGACGCCGCTGCCGCCCTCGTCGCTCATCGGCGTGGACTACCTCTTCGAACCCGACGTGCTCGTCGAGGTCGAGGCGACGGCCGTCCTCGACTGACGGCCGCCACCGGGCGCGGCGGGCGGAGGACGTTACGTCCCCGCCCGCCGGGTGGGAAGGGGCGGTCGCCGGTTCGCGGGCGCGGGGGCGCGACCCGCGGGCGCGGCGGTCTCGCACACACCCCGTTCGGGTTGGCAGAGGGGCTCTGACGTGGTTATTTGTCGTGTGACAACAAAAAATTCGCTCTGCGGCTTTTGAAGTCGTTTCTGTGGGAACAGTAGTGGTCGCACCGGCGCCGCCCGCCGGGCCGCGGCACCCGAACCGCGGTCGCCAGCGGGTCAGCGCACCGGTGTCTGCCGAGGCAGACAGACAGGAGCACGCAGGACCAGAGCACCGGGGGTTTCCTCTTGTCCACCACGCTGAACCAGGACACCGTGTCGCAGACCGACACCGACCACACGACCCTCATCCCCGGGAGGCGCACGACCTCCCCGGGAGAGGAGATCCCGGTCGAGGAACTCCTCGCCGAACTCCACGGCCTGGACGGCGACGACCCGCGCGCGGTCAGGCTGCGCGAGGAGGTCGTGGTCCGCTACCAGCCGCTGGTCAACAAGCTCGCCCGCCGCTACAACGGCCGCGGCGAGCCGCTGGAGGACCTCAAGCAGACCGCCATGGTCGGCCTGGTCAAGGCCATCCGCGGCTACCGGCCCGACCGGGGCAAGCCCTTCATCTCCTACCTCATGCCCACGGTCACCGGTGAGATCAAGCGGCACTTCCGCGACCACACCTGGGCCATCCGCGTCCCCAGGCGTCACCAGGAGAACCGGATCAAGCTGCGCCAGGTGCTCAACACCTTCCAGCAGACCCACGCGCGCGTCCCCACCAACGCCGAGATCGCCAAGGAGATGGGGCTGGACGAGGAGGAGGTCGTCGAGCTCGTCCAGGCATCGGAGTCCTACCGCTCCCTCTCGCTGGACGCCCCCGACTCCTCCGACTCCGACGGCCAGGAGGGCTCCCGCCTGGAGGACCACCTGGGCAGGGAGGACGAGGGCCTGGAGCGGGTCGTGCAGCGCGAGTCGCTCAAGCCCGCCCTGGCCCGCCTGCCCGAGCGCGAGCGCGAGATCCTCAAGCTGCGCTTCTTCGGCGACCACACCCAGACCGAGATCGCCGACCGCATGGGTTACTCCCAGATGCACGTCTCCCGGCTGCTGAAGAACACCCTGGAGCAGCTGCGCGAGGAAGTCGGCGAGCGCGGTCCCGCCCGGGGCTGAGGACCCCGCCCGCCGTCCGGAGGGCGCCACGGGGGCCGCCCTCCGGACAGCGGAACGATCCCGGTCCGGCCCTGCGGCGGGTGCGGCGGGCTGCGGAAGCCCGAGAGGCGTTCGACCGGGCCGTGCCGGACCCGACGGGCCCGGCACGGCCCGGTCCGCCTTCTGGCCGGTGCGGCGCCGCGGGGAGGCCGCCCTCAGCGGTCGCGGGTCCGAGGCGCTCAGCCCGTCGGCTGCGCCGCCCCGGCGTCCTGCTCGGCCGCCTCGTCCTCCGCCTCGGTCCGCACGCCGCCGAACACCTCCTCGACGAGCCTCCGCGTCGTCTCCTGGAACGTCCGCGCCAGGGACAGCTCAGCGTCGTCCACATAGGTCAGCGAGGCGGTCAGGATCCTGCCGCCGTCGGCCGTGGCGTACATCAGCGCCGCTGAGCCCGCGATACCGCCGTTGTGGTGGAAGAGGGTGCCGTCGGCCGTCTCCTGGACGAACACCCCCAGGCCGTAGCCGACCTTCTCCTCCGGCGTGCGCATCTCGGCCAACAGCTCGGTCGGCAGGAGCCTGCCGCCCATCAGCGCGGAGAAGTACGTCCGCAGGTCCCGGGTGGTCGAGATCATGTCGCCGCCGCTGGAGATCCAGGAGGGGTTCTGCCGGGTGACGTCCACCGTCTTCTCCCCGCCGTCCTCCTCGTACCGGTAGTAGGCGTGGGCGTGCGGCTCGGGGACCTCCGTCCCGGTGGTCGGCACCACGGTGCCGGTCATCCCCAGCGGCCCCAGGAACAGCCGGTGCATCTCCTCGGCGAGCGAGCGGCCGGTCACCCGTTCGATCAGCAGCCTGGCCAGTACGTAGTTGGTGTTGGCGTAGCTCCAGTCCGTCCCCGGCTCGAACCGGGACGGCTTGGACAGCGCCAGCCTCACCAGCTCCTGCGGCGGGTAGGTCCGGAACCGGTCCTCCACCCACTCCCGGCCCGCCCAGGCGACCCCCGGCGCGAACGTCCCGTCCTCGTAGAGCTCGCCGGTGTGGTTGAAGATCCCGCTGGTGTGCTGGAGCAGCATCCGCACCGTGATCCGCCGGTCCAGCCCGAACTCGGACAGGTGCTCGGCCACCTGATCCTCCAGCCCGACCCTGCCCTCGGCCACCAGCATGAGCACCGTGGTCGCGACGAAGTTCTTGGTGGCGCTGCCGATCCGGAAGTGCCCCTCGACCGGCGGCCGCTCCGGCTCGCCCAGCCTGCGCGCCCCGGCGCTGCCGACCCACTCGCCGTGCTCGTCGTACACGCGCAGCTGCATCCCGACGAAACCGGAGTCGACGATCTCCCGCATGGTCTCGTGCAGTTCCGGGCGGTCCTGCTCGGTGGGGGTGAGGGACATGGTGGTGTGCTCCTTCGAAGCGGTGACGCGGTCGGGGTGCGGGGAGAGGGGGTGCCGCCGGGGGTGGTGTCGCGGAGGTCGGGTTCGGTGGCGCCGTCGTCCCCGAGGGCGTTCGGCGCTTTTCCTTCCTCAGAGGCGGAGCTGGCGCGGCCCGCTGTTTCTGATGATGGAAAAGCTACGTTGCGTTCATGGTCGTGGCAATGGAAATTCCATGCGGGATCCCCGTGTGTGCAGGTGAATGCCGGGAAATTGTTGCAATGGTTTGGAATCTAATGCAACGAACTCCACCCGGTGCGTTGCAATGGCTGGAAATCTAACGCTACGGTCGCCCGTCCCCGGCGATCCCGCGCGAGGCGGTGCGCGACGGGGGACCGTTCCTCCCGCCCCTCCCGCCCCTCCCGGCTCCGCCGTGGCCGCCCCGTGCCGTCGGCGCGGGACGGCCGGGCCGGTGGGCGCGGTCAGAACCCGAGGCGCCGGGAGGGCGTGCGCCAGGAGCCGGTGAAGAACGCCGGCGACGTCTCCGGGTCCTCGAAGTTCCCGATGCGCTGCCCCTGGAGGAGTTGGAGCGCGGGGAACCTGCCCTTCTCGAACAGGAGGATGTTCAGCGAACCGCCGTACTTGAAACACCCGATCTCCTCCCCCTTGTCCACGTCGACGGGGTCCTCGCGAGTCACCTTGGCGAATTTCTGCCTGAACTCGACGGAGGCGATCGAGTTCAGGCCGACGGGGACCATTCCGACGAGACCGTTGCCGTTCCCGCCCGTGGCGATGACGAGATAGCCCCGGCGGAAATGCTCGAACATGCTGTAGTCGTACCCGTATACGATGTTGCCCTTGTTGAGCATCTCGGGGAAATTGCGCATTCCGTAGTAGACTCCGCCGACGTCGTCGCGTGATTCCACCACGCGTCCCGCGACGGGGGAGTGGTACCGGTGGTACGACTTGGGCAGCAGGAAGCAGGACACCGCCGTGCCGCCGACGAACCTGCTGGCGTAGTCGGATCCGTCGAGCAGCTGCCTGACGTTCATGGTGACCGTCTTGACCGGGATCCGCGTCTCCTCGGTCAGTTCGCCGACGATCATGTTGATGACGCAGTCGGCCGGAGCGACCACCACGGACCCGTCACCGGGCGCGTCGACCGGCCGCTTTCCCCGTTTGACCCCGCGGACGAAGAACTCGTTGAAGTTCCTGTAGCCGCCGGCCGGGACGACGTAGTCGTCCATCCGCGGCCCGAGTTCCCGCATCCACTCGTCCGCCAGGTCCAGGGATGCCTCGGAGTCCATGTAGCGCCCCTGCAACTCCGTGAAGAGCGCGGTCATCCGGCATCCGGGGCCGGAGGTGAGGAAGACCATGCCGTGGTCGTTCTCGTAGCTGATCCAGCTGAACTTCTCGATGTAGTCCAGCCCGTTGGAGACACCCGGCCGCCACCTCTCCCACTCGCGGAAGAAGTCGCACAGGTCGTTGATCGTCCTTCCGCGCCAGTCGTGGCGGACCTCCTCCGGTGCGTCTTCGGGGACCGGCCGCACGTGCCTGATCGCGGCGTCGTACATGGTGGCGAAGCCCCCGAAATCCTCCCTGTACCAGCTCTCGATCAGTGCGACGAATTCGTCGATGTCCTGGATCTGGTCCTGCGGCAATGTTCCCCCTCTGTCGCGTCTGCCGGGCTTGCTCGGCTTCGGCGCGATGGTCGGCGATCAACCGTTGGGCGCGTTTCCGCCGGATGTGGAAAACGGTGGAACGGGCGCGGCTCCCCTTCGAAGGGCCGACCCCGCCCGCGATGCGGTGCGTATGCGCGACATCGAGGATTCCCGAGGTTCGCGGGGCCGTAACCCCGGGGTGCCTTTCTGCTTTTTCCACGGCAGGATTGGTGATCGCTCTTCCTTTTTGGGGCGGCGGTGCGAGGGATTTGTCCGTGTGCTTTCGGCTGGGCTCCGTCCGGGTTTCCCGCATGTCCGCGCCGGGAGGTTCCGCGCCGGTCGGCGCGGTACGCGCTGAACGCGCCCTGCTCACCGGGCTGCGCGCCGCGCCCCCACCACGGTGACCACGGACGGGACCGCGCCGTCCGGTCTGACGGGGGGCTAGGGTCGTCCCCCGGAGGTGGTCCGCCGTGGACATGGACTGGGACGGATTCGAAGCCGACCTCACCACGGAACTGGAGGGCTTCGCGCGCTCCTGCCTGGCGCGGGGCGGTCGCGTCTACGCGGTGGCGGTGTACCTGTTCTACGCCGAGACCTGCGGCCGGATCATGCTTCCCGTCTTCGCCGCCGCCACCGAGGAGTGGTTCGAGGAGCACCTGGCCGCCGACCGGCGGCAGCGGGAACACCCGCCGAGCCCGGAGCGGGACCTGCGCTGGGACCCCGCGGACTGGCCCCACCAGCACTTCGACGCGGACTGGTCCGACCCCGGGGCCTTCTTGGCCTGGAGCAGGGCCCTGACCGAGGCCGCCTCCGGCGACGGGGCCTGGGACGGCGGCCCCGAGGAGGGCGAGGAGTGCGACGAGGAGCACTGGGAGCGGGTCCACGACCGCTACACCGACGTCGTCGCGCGGGCCTGCCGCGGGGTGGCCGCGACGCTGCGCCGTGAGCGGACCGCGCCCGACGGCCTCGTCGTGGTCGCCCTGGACGAGGGGGAGGAACTCGTGCCGCGCACGCTCACCGCCCCCGAGATCCGTCGACACTTCCCCCACCCGGACGCCGACCACGGCTGGGGCCGGGGCGGACGCCCCGTTCCGCACTCCTGGGAAGGCAGCACCGACCATGGCCGGTTTCTTCGAACGTCTCCTCGGCCCCGAGCCCATGAGAAGGCCGATCGACCAGGGCACGGTCGACGAGGCGCAGGCCCTCGTGCGGGCGGACCGCAAGATCGAGGCCATCAAGCTCGTGCGCGAGCGCACCGGCGCGGGACTGGCCGAGGCCAAGCACGTCGTCGACGCCGTCGAACAGGGCCACTGGATCCCGGTCGAGCCCACGCCCGGTCAGAGCCTCGCCGACCGGGCCCGGGAGCTGCTCGCCCAGGACCGTGCGGCCGACGCCGTCACGACGGTCTCCCGCGAGACCGGGATGACCGAGGCCGAAGCCTCCCGCTTCGTCGACTGCCTCGACCGCTGAACCCGGCGGCGCAGGTGCGCCGCCCCGCCCGCCGACCCCGCACGGTGCGGTTGCGTCGAGGACGTGCCGGGCCCGGCAGCGCCGCTGGGCAGTCCCGCCCCCGCCGGGCCTGTTCGCCGTGACGGGTCCGGGGCCCGTGGCGCCGGTGCGGCCGCGCCGTGTCCGCCGCCGCACGCCGTCCTCCGGAGGGCCAAGGCCGTCCCGCTCCGGCGGTGCGTGACGGGGGTGAGACGATATGCGGGAGATGTCAGAGAGCCAGCCGTGCCGTCCGTTGCGCGCCGGGGTGTTCACCCTGGTGTGCGCGAGCGTGTCCGCGCACGGCCACGCCCTCGGCTCCGGCCACGACGTCCCCCTCGCGAGTCTCCTGTTGGGCTGCGCGGCCGTCCTCGGTGTGTCCTGGGCCGCCGCCGGACGCCGCTACGGCCCGGTGATGCTCGTCGGCTGGATGCTGTGGGGACAGCTCGCCCTCCACGTGGCCTTCAGCTACACCCAGAACACGGGGCGGGACCAGAGCGCGCACGGCGCCCACTCCGCTGACGCGGTCACCCACTCCGCCCTGTCGGGGTGGCAGATGATCGCCGTCCACGTGCTGGCCGCCCTGGTCAGCGCGTGGTGGCTGCACCGGGGGGAGAACGCGCTCTTCGCGTTCCTGCGCTTCATGGCGCTCACCCTTCTCCCGCTCCTGCTGGTCCTGGGCTGGGGGCCTGTGCCGCCGGTCCGGGCGGGCGGCCCCGGGCGGTGGAACGACGAGCGCCCGCCGTCGGTCCTTCCCTACCTGCGCCACACCCGGGTCCTGCGGGGCCCGCCCTCCCCGCTCGGCGCCGCCTGAGCCTCCAGCGCCTTTCCGGGCCGTCGCACCACCCGTGCCGGGCCCGCTCCCGGCGCGCGGAGCCGTCGTGCGCGCCGTGACCTTCCGCCGCGCCCCCGGCCGCGGTCCTCTCCCGTGCCCGGGCCGCTTCGCGTCGCCCTTCGAGGGCGTCCGCCGACCGGCACGCCCGGGCCCCGGTGACCCGGCCCCGGTGATCCGGCCCCGGTGATCCGCCGTCCCCGGCACGCCCGGGCGGATCCCGCGCCGCCTCGCGCGCTGCGCACGGCCCCACGCGCCCACGGCGCGGGGCTCCCGTGCGCCCTGTGCGGCGCGCGTGCGCCGCGACCCGCAGCCCGTGCCCGGTACGGCCGCCCGGCCCGCGAGGCCGGGGAGCCGTGCGGGGGAGGGACGGTCACTCCTGCGGATCCACCCGAGCAGAGCCACATCAGCCACATCCGGCCCTTCCAGGCCGTCCAACGACTTACGGAGACACACGATGACCCGATCGCCCCTCTCCCGCACGGTGCGCGGCGCGCTGGCCGCGGCGGCCTCACTGGCCCTGGTCACCTCCTGCGCCGCGGACCCGGCCGAGACCCTGGCCGAGACCGAGTACTTCCTGGACCTGTCCGACGAGCCGATGGCCGCCTCCACCGTCCGGCTGGCCACGGTCGAGGGCGAACCCTGGACCTTCGCCGACGTCGCCGACGACCGCCTCACCCTGCTCTTCTTCGGCTACACCAGCTGCCCGGACGTGTGCCCGATGACCATGGCCGAGATCAACCTGGCCCTGGACCAGGCGGGGGAGGAGGCCGGGGACTACGACGTCGTCATGGTCAGCACCGACCCCGGGCGCGACACCGACGAACAGCTGCGCTCGTGGCTGGACCGCTTCGACCCGGCCTTCCAGGGGGTGCGCGGGGACATCGACGCCACGGTGGACGCCGCCGCGGACTACGGCATCCCGGTCGAGGCGCCCCAGGAGAGCGAGGGCGAGTACCTGGTCTCGCACGGAGGCCGGATCGTCGTCCTGCTCCCCGACGGCAGGGCGGCGGGCATGTTCGACGAGGGCACCGAGGCGGACCAGATCGCCGCACTCCTGCCCGAACTCCGGGGTGCGCTGCTGTGACGGGGGACGCGCACGAACCGCCCCGTTTCTCCAGGCGCGGTCTGCTCACCGCGGCGGGGGCGGCGGGGATCGCCGGAATCGGCGCCGGAGGGCTGACGGGGTACGCCTCCGCCGCCGCGGGCGCGGAGGAACGGGACGCCCCCGCCCTGGACCCCGCCCGCTCCAGGACCGGCTCGCGGGAGGGACGCCCTCCCGCGCTGCTGACGCCCACGCCCGCGCACGTGCGGGTGGTGGCCGTGGACGTGAACGCCCAAGACGCGGCGGACGTGCGCGGGGCGGCGCGCGAGCTCCTCGGCACCTGGAGCCGTGAGGCCCGTTCCCTGCACGAACGGGGCCCGGCCGCCCTCGGGGAGGGGGCGCCCTCCCAGGGGCTGCACCCCGCCTCGCTGGGGGTCACCCTCGGGCTGGGTCCCTCCCTGCTGGAGCGCGCGGGGCTGGCCGACCGGCGTCCGCCGCACATGGAGGACCTGCCCGACTTCGACTCCGACCGCCTCGACCCCGCCTGGTGCGGCGGCGATCTCATGCTGCACGTGGGAGCCGAGGACCCCCTGGTCCTCAGCTCCGCGGTCGACCACCTGCTGCGCGCGGCCCGGGGCCGGGCCAGGGTCCGCTGGTCGCTGTCCGCCTTCCAGCGGTCGGCCGCGGCCGCCGCCGACCCCGCCGCCACACCGCGCAACCTCATGGGCCAGATCGACGGGACGGTCAACCCGCGCCCCGACGACGCCCTGTTCGCCACCCAGGTCCTGGCCTCCCACACCGAGCCGTCACTGGCCTGGATGGACGGGGGGTCCTACGTGGTCGTGCGGCGCATCCGCATGCTGCTGGACGACTGGTTCGCCCTGGGGACCCGACGGCGCGAGGACGTCATCGGACGCCGCCTGTCCGACGGCGCGCCCCTGGGCGGGGACCGCGAGCACGACCGGCCCGACCTGTCGGCCAGGGACGGCGCGGGGGAGCCGGTCATCGCCCGTGACGCCCACATCAGGCTCGCCAGCCCCGAGAGCACGCTGGGAGCGCGGATGCTGCGCCGGGGCTTCAGCTACGACCTGGGCTGGGACGCCGACGGCCGCAGGCAGGCGGGCCTGCTCTTCACCGCCTGGCAGGCCGATCCGCGTACCGGGTTCACGGCGGTGCAGCGCAACCTCGACGAGGGCGGGGACGCGCTCGGCGCCTACGTCAGACACGAGGGCAGCGCCCTGTTCGCTGTGCCGCCGGTGCGGGAGGGGGAGCCCCGTGTGGCGCACACCCTGCTGTGAGACCGGGGGGTTCGGGAACCGGAGCGGTTCCCGCGACGACATCACGGTCGGGCCCGGCAGCGCGGGGCCCGACCGGACGTGGGGGAGAAGAGGCGAGTGAGGACCATGCCGCGTACACAGGCTGACAGGCGACGTATCGCACGCCGCGCCGCACCGGCCGCCCTGGGGGTGCTGCTGTGCGTCACCGCGTGCGGGGGCGGACAGGGCGCCTCCGGGGAGACGGCCTCCGCCGCTTCCGCGAGTGAGCGGGGCCGGGCCGAGGCCGGGCACCTGCTGGTGTCGGAGGCATGGATGCCCGAACCGGCCAACCCGGAGGTGGGGGTGGTCTACCTGCGCGTGTCCAACTCGGGGGAGTCGGACGACGCCGTCACGGGGGTGTCCACCGACGCCTCCGACGACGCCGACCTGTGCAGTACCGAGACCACCGACTCCGGGGCCGCGCGCATGCGGGTCGTGGAGGAGATCCCGGTTCCGGCCGGGGGAGCGACCACCCTGGTCGAGGGCGGCTACCACGTCATGGTCAACGACCTGCCCGAGGCCCCGGCCGTCGGGGACGAGGTCACCGTCACCCTCTCCTTCGCCAGCGAGGAGGAGCTGGAGGTCACCGTCCCGGTGGAGCCGATGACCGCGGAGCAGGAGGAAAGCGGCTCCGGACACGAGCACCACCATTGAACCCGCCGCTCCGGCCCGAGGGGCTGGCCGCCGCCCGGCGCGGTGACCAGCCCCTCGGTGCCTCAGCCCCTTGGCCCACGGGTCAGGCGCGCCCGCGGCCCTCCGTCACAGGCTCCGCGCCCCGGACGCGGGCGCGCCCGCGGATCCGGGCGCGGCCGGCCCGCCGGTGCCCGGGGCCCGACCGCCCGGAGCGGAACCCCCCGGAGCCCCCGACCGGGCCCGCCACCCGAGAACGGCGTCCACGGCCAGGAACACCAGCAGCGAGGCGCCCAGCAGCGGGGCCGCCCAGCCGACCAGGGCCAGGACCGCCACCACCGCGACCCTGGACAGCGGGGACAGGGCCGTGAAGGAGCCGCGCGGGTAGGGGCGTCCCACGCCCAGGACTCGGGACCGGGTGGGGCGCCGCTGCCACCACATGCGGTAGCCCAGCACGATGACGGCGATCAGCCCCGCGGCCAGGGCGGACAGCACCAGCTGGTTCGGCACGCCGAACAGCACGCCCATGTGGGCGTCGATCCCCCACCGGCTCAGCTTGGCCATGAGCGGGTAGTCGGCGAAGCGGACCACGTCGGTGACCTCGGCGGTGTCCGGGGCGACGGCGGCCGAGTCCACCCGCGTCGGCCAACCGCGGTCGATCTGGCTCACCACGTAGGGGGAGGCGTGGTCCTCGGGCAGGGCCACCTCGACGGGGCCGTCCAGGCCCGCCTCGCGCGCACTGGCCAGGACGGCGTCCACTCCCGCGTCCACCCCGGGCGAGGCCACCGGCGCCTCCGTGGACACCGCGGGGGTGCTCCAGTCCAGCCGCTCGCGCAGGTCGCTGATGTTGGCCCCCGCGTACTGCGACCACGTCATCCCCGTCACCGACAGGAACAGCAGGCCCACCAGGAGCCACAGACCGGCGGCTCCGTGCAGCGAGACCGACCTGGACCGTCCCCCGGCGGTGCCCGCGCCGGGCAGCAGCAGACGGCGGAGGCCGCCGCGCGGGCGCCGGTTGCGCGCGACCCACAGGGCGACACCGCCCAGGGCGACCACCCACATCCAGCTCGCCGCCAGCTCGCTGTACAGGCGTCCGACGTCGCCCAGGTGCAGGCTGCGGTGCAGGGTGTCGACCCACGTGCGGGCCGGGAGGGCGCCGCTGGTGCCGTAGGTCTCCATCACCCCGAGCACCTCGCCGCCGTAGGGGTCGACGAACACCGTCGTCCTGTGGCTGGCCTCCAGCCCCGGCACGTCGAACAGCACCCGGGTGGAGTCCTCCGCGCCGGTGGCCGGTCGCACCGCGTCGAGTTCGGCTCCCGGCAGCTCCTCCTGGGCGACGCGCACCTGTGCGTGGAGCGGGATCGGTTCGCCGGAGGGCTCCACCCGAAGCTGCCCGGCGTAGACCGCCTGTTCGATCTGGGGCGTCCACACGTACAGCAGTCCCGACACGGCGGCGACCAGGACGAAGGGGGCGACGAGGACCCCCGCGTAGAAGTGCAGGCGCAGCACCAGGGGGCGCAGCGCCGCCCAGGTGCCGCGCCGTCCGGGCTCCGCGCGCGTCCCGCCCTGCGGGGGTGCGCTGTCTTCCTGTCCCATGGGGCCGCTCTCCTCCTGGCTGGCGCGACCGTTGCGGTGGCACCGCGGTGCCCCCCGGTCGGTGCGGGGCGCGCCGATCGTGATGGTCTCCTCCTGTTCGGGTCGTCCCGGAGGACGGGGGAGTTCCCGGTGGGGGGCGATTTCCCCGGAGCCGCGTACGGACCGCCGTGCCCCCGGTGGCCGTGGGACGCACGCGCCGCCGGGGCGCGGCGCGGGACGTACGGCCGCCCCGTACCGTCAGGGGTCGGCTGCCGGGGATCAGGAGGGGGAAGCCGGTCGCTCCGGGTCCGGCGGCGGTGGCCTCACACTCCGTCGCGCGCGGCCTGCGGGGCCGCGGCGCCGCGGGAGCGCGCGTGGTGCGCCGCCGCGAGGCAGGCCGCTACCAGCAGGAGCGCGAAGCTGCCGACGAGGGCGGCCCGCAGACCGAGGAGGGCGAGCAGGCCGCTCACGGCGATGACGCCGAGCGAGCTCGCCGTGCGCAGGAGCGCGAACATCTCCGCGCGGCGGTCGGGCGGCGCGAGCCCGTCCAGGGCGAGCGAGTAGAACGTGCCCAGCATCGGCAGGAAGAGCCCGATGGCGGCCGCGCCGGCGAGCGTCAGGGAGAGGTGGCCGCCGACCAGGACCAGCCCGGATCCCGCGGTGGTCGCCGCGAGGAAGGCGACGACCTGCCAGGGGGCGGGCGTGCGGTTGCGCACGCTCACCCAGACCCCGCCCGCGACCGAACCCGCGCACAGCACGAGGGCGAACAGGAAGGCCCAGCCCGGTTCGAGCCCGAAGGACAGCGCGAAGGAGACCGCTCCGACCTCGACGGCCGCGACCGCCCCCGAGCTCGCGGTCGCGCAGAACAGCCACAGGAACACCGCGCGGGGTACCGGCGTCCGTACGCGGGGCGCCCCGCTCACCTCAGGCCCGCGGGCCCCGGGCACGCGCGGAGTCAGGAGCAGCGGGCCCACGCCCAGCGCGGTGACCGCCGCCATGGCCCAGACGGGCGAGACGGCGCCGAGCACCGAGGCGAGCACGGGGGACAGTGCGAAGCCGACCTCGTTCAGCGTCGCGGCCACGCCCAGCGCGCGGGGGAGCCCGGACGGTTCCACGAGGTGGTTGAGCAGGAGCCGCTGGTAGCCGTACGCGGCGCCGTTGACGGCCCCCGCCGCGGTGACCGCGACCAGGAGCAGCCCGAAGGGGGCCTGCACCGCCGCCAGCACGGTGACGGCGGCGAGCGCGAGCGTTCGGACGGCGATGAGTGCGCGCAGGTAGTGGACGCCGTTGAACCGGCGGCCCAGACGGGACACGGGGACGGCGCCGAGCACCTGCGCGGCCGTCATGGCGAAGACCAGGGCCGCGCCGGACTCGGCCGTGCCGGTGATGGGGAGGGCGAGCAGGGCGAAGGCGATGGGGGCGGCGGCCTGGGGCACGCCGAACATCCCGTACCCGACCTGCCAGCGCACGACGTCGAGCCGGGAGCGCGACGCGCCGGTGTCCCGCTCGGGCGGCCTCGCCTGGGTCCGTGCCATCAGGGCCTCGCATCCTCGCGTTCGCACGCCGTGGGGGTCGGCCCGAGGACGAACAGGGCAGACGATGGGCAGTATAGTGCTCACTGGTGTGACCGTCGACGGAACTGCTGAGCGAGGACGCGTGGCCGAGCGGATACGACCCGAGGTGGCCGTCCTCGTGGGCAGGCGTATCCGCTCCCTGCGGTCGGAGGCGGGACTGAGCGTCACGGGGCTCGCCGAGCTCAGCGGGGTCAGTCGGCGCATGCTCACCCAGATCGAACTCGGCCAGGCCAACCCCAGCCTCGCGACGGTGGACCGGATCGCCGCCGCGCTCGGGACGACGTTCCCGGCGCTCGTCGGACTGCTTCCGGACCCCTCGCCCGACGGGGTCGAGGTCTGGTCGACCCCGAACGGGAGCTGGGCCTACCTCCTCAAGGCGACGGAGACGCCCCAGGTGTCGGTCGAGCTGTGGAAGTGGCACATCGCCGGGGACGACGGCTACCGGGCGGCCCCGGCGGCGGACGCCTCCGACTCCATGGCGCACGTGCTGCGGGGCCGCCTCCGCGTCCGGTCGGCTTCGGGCGACCTGTCGGTGGGCGAGGCCGAGTCGGCGCGGATCGCGAGCGGCTCCGGGCACACGTTCGAGGCCGCCTCGGACGCGGTCGACTTCCTGTGGGTGGTGACGGTCCCCCGCACCGGCGGCTGACGGGTGGCGCCGCCGTCGCGGTGGGGCCGACCGGGAGGACCGGCCCCCACCGCGACGGCGGGGCAGGGACGGTCGACTCACAGGCCCTCGCCGAGGAAGGCGATGACCTCGCGTGAGTAACCGGCGGCGGCCAGGGGGGGCGACCACATCGCGGTCCAGGTCGGGCAGGTAGCCGAACAGCACGTCGGCCGGGCCCGCGATCTCCACCCCGCCCAACGCGGCGGGCAGCAGCAGCGTCCGGGCCCGGCCCAACTCACCGCGCCAGTCGCCGCAGCGCACCCGGACGGGCGCCCCGACGTTGGTGAGGACCTGCGCGGTGGCGAACGTGTGGCGCAGGGGCTCGGCGGTGCCCGCGTGCCAGCGTTCGAGCGCGAAGTGCGGTCCGGCGCAGCAGAACACCCGCTCCACGCCGTCGCCGACCCCGATCCTCAGCCCCGGGTGGAAGTCGGGCCTGTGCTCCGGCCGGACCTGGGCCATCAGCGCCTCCAGGTTCGCGCGCCACCGCTCGTCCGGGACCGGTGAGCCGTCCTCCATCTCCCAGCGCATCGCGTGCTGCTGGACGTCGGAGGTCTGCTCGATCTCGTAGACCAGGGTCCGGGGGCCGAAACTGTGCACGGTGCCGCCCGGGACGTAGACCGTCTCGCCGGGCCGCACCGGCAGGCGGCGCAGCACGGCGTCGAAGTCCTGGTCGAGCAGTGCCCGGTGGAGCCGTTCCCCGGACACCCCGCTCCTGACCCCGCACAGCGCGGTGGCGCCGGGAGGCGCGTCGAGGATGTGCCAGGCCTCGGTCTTGCCGTTGGGCTGTCCCTCCAGCCGCCGGGCGGTGGCGTCGTCGGCGTGCAGGTGCACCGGCAGCGTCCCGGAGGCGTCGATGAACTTGGTCAGCACCGGGAAGACCTCCCCGGACCAGCCCTCGCCCACCAACCCCTCCGGCCACCGCGCGACGAGCTCGCGCAGGGACCGGCCCGCGAGGGGCCCGTCGAGTACCGTGCTGCCGTTCCCGTCGACGTCGCTGACCTCCCAGGTCTCCGCGACCGCCCAGTCGGGCAGCCCCTCCCGGCCCAGGTGGCGGGCGATGGCGTGGCCGCCGAACACCAGCTGTCGAGCCGGGGCGCTCACCCTCAGCGGGTACCAGTCCACGGCCGCCCCCGTCACAGGACCGGTTTGCCGCCGGTGACCGCGACGCGGGCGCCGGAGACGTAACTGGACTCGTCCGACGCCAGCATCACGTACACCGGAGCCAGCTCCGACGGCTGCCCGGCGCGGCCCATCGGTACCTGGGAGCCGAAGCCCTCCACCTGCTCGGGCGGCATGGTCGAGGGGATCAGCGGGGTCCAGATCGGCCCCGGCGCCACGGAGTTGGCCCGGATGCCCTGGGGCGCCAGCATCTGGGCCAGCGTGGCGGCCATGTTGGCGATGCCCGCCTTGGTGGCGTTGTAGGGCAGCAGGGTGGGCGGCGGGGAGTCGGAGTTGACCGACGTGCTCGCGATGATCGAGGAGCCGGGCCGCATGTGCGGCACGGCGGCCTTGGCGAGGTGGAAGAACGCGCTGAGGTTGGTGGCCAGGGTGTGGTCCCACTCCTCGTCGGGGATCTCCTCCAGCGTCTCGTGGGTCATCTGGAAGGCGGCGTTGCTGACCAGGACGTCCACCCGGCCGAACTCCTCCACCGCCTTCGCGACGAGGGCCCGGCACTGGGCCGGGTCCGCCAGGTTCCCGGGGGCCAGGACGGCTCTGCGGCCCGCCTCGCGCACCCAGCGCTTGGTCTCCCGCGCGTCGTCGTGCTCGTCCAGGTAGCCGATGAGCACGTCGGCGCCCTCGCGGGCGAAGGCGATGGCCACCGCCCGCCCGATGCCGCTGTCGGCGCCGGTGATGACGGCCGCCTTCCCTTCGAGCCGCCCCGACCCCCGGTAGGACTCCTCGCCGTGGTCGGGTCTGGGGTCCATGGCGTCGGTGCGACCGGGCGGGGTCTGCTGCTGTGACGGCTGGGGCACGAGGTCCTCCCGTAGACGAAGTCACCACAAGGCTACGTTCCGTGCGCGCCGGTGGCGGGGAGGGGCGCGGCGCTCCCGGTGAGAACCGGGCCCCGCGCGCGGGCGCCTCCCCGCGGCCCGGGTCCCGGACCGCGGCGGCGCCGGAGCGAACGCCCCCGCCCGGATCGTCGCGGGACTCTCCGCGGCACGCTTGGGCGGCGCGTCCACGGACGTGACCACCGGTCAGCGCACGTCCTGGGACCGGCCTCCGGGACCGGACTGTCGCCGCGGGTCCGGATGTCCTAGGGTGTGTGGTCCGTTCCGTGAACGCCGTACGAGGAGGTGGTCGTGATGGGGACGTTGACCTAGCCGCCCGCCCGGAGGGTCCGGGAGAGGGCGGCGGGTTCCGGAAGGAACGAGATGTCCCGTACGGACAAGACCAAACCGCTGTGGGTGCGCCAGCGCGAACACGGAGCGGTGGCGCTGCACGACCACAGCCACGGCCCCTGCGACCTGCCGCCGGAGCCGACGCGTGCGACGCCCGACACGCGGTGCCGGTGGGCGCACCCCGATTCGGTGCCGATGGGCCACGGATGCTGTTCCGGGTGCCACAGGCGCGGATGCACCGCGGAGTGGCAGCAGTACGTCAAAGCCGGCAACCGCAGGCGCCGCCACGGTGACCGCCTTCTGACGCACCTCTGGGTGCGCGAGGCGAACAGCCGCTGAGGGGGCTCTTCCGCGTCCCTCCGCGCGGGTGCTTCCGTCGCGCGGAGGGCGCGGTCCCGTCCCCACTCGGCGGCCGGAGGTCCGCCACACGTCCCGCGGAGAGGAGAACTCTTCGGAGGGGGCTTCTCCGGCGTTCTATTCTAGTACTAGAATGCGGCGTGTGGAGCTGACACCCGCCGAACTCACCGTCCTGGGCCTGGTCATCGAGCGCCCCCGGCACGGCTACGACCTGGAACAGGCCATCGGGCTGCGCGGCGTCCGCCAGTGGACGGACATCGGCTTCTCCTCGATCTACTACCTGCTCGCCAAACTGGAGAAGCGGGGCCTGGTCCACGTCCCGCGGGCCCCCGCCGCCGCGAAGTCGCGCCGGGTGTTCCACGCCACCGACACCGGAAGGCGGGCGGCGCGCGACGGCGCGCTCGACCTCATCCGACAGCCGCGGCCGGTGGCGCACCCGCTACTGGTAGGCGTCGCCAACCTGCCCCTGCTCTCCGAACGCGAGTACGCCGAGGCGCTGCGCGACCGGCTGGCCGGGGTGTGCGAGCGCATCGCCGCGGTCCGGGAGGCCGAGCGGGCGCAGGCGCCCTCCGCGCTCGCGGCGCGCGAGGTGTTCTCGTACTCACTGAGCCTCCTGGAGGCGGAAAGGTCGTGGCTCGCCAGCCGAGTCCAGGTGCCCGATGGCGGACAAGACCGATTTCAAGAGAACCCTTGACGCCTACCGGGCGCGACGGGACCGGTTCCGGATCACCCGGGTGCCGGACCTGCGCTACCTCATGGTCGACGGCCACGGTGACCCCAACACCTCGCCGGCCTTCACCGAGGCGGTCGAAGCGCTCTACCCGGTGGCCTACAAGCTCAAGTTCGCCAGTAAGCGCGACCTCGGGCGCGACTACGTGGTCATGCCCCTGGAGGGCCTGTGGTGGGCCGAGGACATGGACGCCTTCACGGCGGCGCGCGACAAGTCGCGGTGGGCCTGGACGATGATGATCATGGTCCCGGACTGGACCGACCAGGACATGTTCGCCGCCGCCGTGGAGCAGGTCGCCGCGAAGAACAGCCCCGCGCGCCTCGGCGACGTCCGCATGGAGACGCTGTCCGAGGGCCTCTGCGTGCAGACGCTGCACGTCGGATCCTTCGACGACGAGGCCGACGTCCTCCGGCGGATGCACCACGAGTTCGTCCCCGACAACGGGCTGCGCATGGTCGGCAGGCACCACGAGATCTACCTCAGCGACTTCCGCAGGGCCGCGCCGGACAGGCTGCGCACCATCCTGCGGCAGCCGGTCGCCGCCGTCTCCGGGAGCGGGGCCGGGCCCGCCGCCTCGGAGGGGTGAGCGGCGCCGCCCGCCCCCGGTGTCCGGGGCGGCCCGCCACCGCGTTCCGGGGACCCCCTCCTCCCGGTCGGGGCGGGTCCCGTGCGCGTCCCGTTGTCCTCGGCCGCCGATAGTGTCCCGCCATGAGTTACGCGCTGACGACCTATGTGGTCGACCTCGACGTCCTGCACGGCTCCGTCGGGTCGAGGGACGACAAGCTGCGCCGCATGATCGGCGGCCGGTTCAGGCAGCACCTGGCCCACTTCGACTCCCAGTTCGACCACGTCGTCGACGCGGGCGGCCCCACCATCCGCGACGCGATCCGCGCGGTCATCGAGGGAGGGCCCTTCGACGACCGGCACGGCACCATGTACGGCTACGCCTACAAGTGGGTCTGCGAGTTCCACGGCCGCGCCCTGTTCAACAACGACTTCTCCCCGATGAGGTACGGGTGGCTGGAGACGGTCGACGCGGGCCTGAACGCACTGGGCGTGACCGCGGTCGGCGTCGAGGAGTTCAGCTTCGGCGGCGCCCCCTCGCCGATCCCGGCGCCCGAAGAGTTGCCGGGCTACGGCGAGTGGAGCCTCACCGAGTGCCGCAAGGCCCTCGAACAGTGGGAGGCCGCCACCGACGAGGGACGGGCCGCACTCGACCCCGCCGTCCTGAGCGCCGCCGAGACCTGCATGGACTGGTGCCGGACCGCCGCCGCGGCGGGAAGGGGCGTGGCCGGTTTCTTCAGCTGACCGGCGGCCGGGCCCGTCCCCGGCGGGGGTGCCCACGGGGCCGCGTCCCACACCGGGACCGGCCCCGTCGGCGCGGGGACGGTACGAGCCGGTGACCCGGAGCGCCCTGCCGTGCGCCCGCGAACACGACCGCTCCCTCCACCGGCCAGGAGCACCACCGCCGCGGTGCCGCCCGCGGAGCGGGCTGACGGGGCGCACCGGCTCCCGCGCCCCGGGGGAGTCCGCGGACGTCTGACGCTCGGCTTCAGCGGAGCCCGCTCGGGTGCTCCCGCGCCTGGTCGCGTCCGGCCCCGTCGTCCTCCGAGGGGTCCGCGCGCTGGTCGGGGGCCGCGGGCGGGGGTTCGGGCCGGTCGAGGTCGGCCGGCCTGTCCCGCCCGGGCAGGAAGGCTGCGACGGCGAAGGCGGCGAGCGCGGCGAGGGCGCCCAGGCCCAGGAGCAGCGTGAAGGCCTCCCGGGCGGGGAGGACCTCCGCGCCCGCGGTCATGGTCACGTTGGCGATGACCACGCCCGCGACGGCGCTGGCCACGGAGGTGCCGATGGAGCGCATCAAGGTGTTGAGGCTGTTGGCCGCCGCCGTCTCGGTCCGGGGCACGGCCGCCATGACCAGGGCGGGCATGGCCCCGTAGGCCAGGCCCACGCCCGCGCCGATGACGGTGGAGGCGATCACGAGCTGCCAGAGGGCGGACATGAACACCAGGCTCAGGCCGTAGCCGAGCGCGACCAGCAGAGCGCCGACCATCAGGGTCGTCTTGGGCCCCCTCGCCCGGGAGATACGCGCCGAGACCGGGGACATCGCCATCATCACCAGCCCGTTGGGCGCCATCACCAGACCCGCGACCAGGATCGTCTGTCCGAAGCCGTAGCCGGTGACCTCGGGCATCTGGAGCAGCTGCGGGACGACCAGGGACATGGCGAACATGGAGAAGCCGAACACCAGGGACGCGGTGTTGGTGAGCAGAACCTGGCGCCGCGCGCTGACGCGCAGGTCGACCAGCGGGTGCGGCGTACGCAGCTCCCACCAGCTCCACACCAGGAGCACCGCGACCGCGGCCGCGAGCATGGCGGCGGGGACACCGCTGCCCCAGCCCCAGTCCGAGCCCTTGGAGACCGCGAGCAGCAGCAGGAGCAGCGCCACGGACAGGCCCGCCGACCCGGGCAGGTCGAACCTGCCGCCCGCGCGCACCCCGGACGCGGGGACCAGGGTGCGCACCAGCACGGCGGCCCCGGTCGCGAGCCCGGCGGCGACCCAGAACAGCACGTGCCAGTCCGCCTCCTGCACCACGAGCGCGGCGGCGGGCAGCCCGAGCGCGCCGCCCACCCCGAGCGAGGCGCTCATCAGCGCGGTCGCCCCGCCGAGCCGTTCGGGGGGCAGCACGTCGCGCATGATGCTGATGCCCAGGGGGATGACCCCGGCCGCCAGGCCCTGGAGGGCGCGGCCGACGACCATCGGCACCAGGCTGTGGGCCAGGGCGCACAGCACCGAGCCGGCCACGAGGACGGCGAGGCTGAACAGCAGCATGCGGCGCTTGCCGTACATGTCGCCCAGGCGGCCGACCGTCGGGGTGGCGACCGCGGCCGCGAGCAGCGTGGCGGTGATCGCCCACGCGGTGTCCCCGGGCGTGGCGCCCAGCAGGTCGGGCAGGACGGGCACGAGCGGGATGACCAGGGTCTGCATGAGCGAGACGACGATCCCGCCGAAGGCCAGGACGGCGACGATCACGTTCGGCCGTGGGGGAGGAGCGGCGTCACCGGGCGCCGCCGCCCCGCCAGGGGCATGGGTCATGGAGTGGGTCCCCGTTTCCGGACGTACGAAAGCGCCCACTTTTAAGTCAGGCGCATGACTTACGCTAACAGTACGTACCCCGACGGCGCCCGCTGCCGGGCGCGGAGGTGAGGAGGGACACAGTGGGCGGCACGTTCGGCGGAGTCCGCGTTCCGGCGGGGAGCGCCCGTGCCGGACGCGCACGGTGCCGGGGGCGGGACCGGATCCCGGAGCGGCCGGAGCCGGTGGGCGGCCGGAACCCGGGATCGGTACGGTGGTCCCTGTGAATGGCAGGGTGACGAGGTCGGACCGGGTCGCCGCTACGCGGGAGACGATCCTGGCGGCGGCGGAGCGGCTCTTCGCCGAGCACGGACTGGCCGGTGTCTCCAACCGGCAGATCAGCCAGGAGGCGGGGCAGGGGAACAACACCGCGGTCAGCTACCACTTCGGCTCCAGGGAGGGGCTGATCCGCGCGATCGTGCGCAGGCACAACGATCAGATCGAGGAACTGCGTCTGCGCATGGTGCTGAGGTCCGACGGGTCCGACCGGGTGAGGGACTGGATCGCCTGCATGGTGGAACCCCTGGCCCAGCACCTCGCCGACCTGGGCACACCCAGTTGGTACGGGAGGTTCAGCGCCCAGGCCGTCAGCGACCCCGCCTACCGTGCGACCGTGGCCGGTGAGGCCCTCAACTCCCCCTCCCTGGTCCGGGTGGGGGAGGAACTGCTCAGGTGCCTTCCCGACCTGCCGACCGAGGTCCGCAGGGAACGCCAGGACATGGCGCGCCATCTCATGGTGCACATGATCGCCGAGCGCGAGCGCGCCCTGGCCGAGGGAGCCGACACCCCCAGGGAGTCCTGGCACCGGGCCGCCGTCGGACTGACCGACGCCCTCACCGGCCTCTGGCTCGCCCCCGTCACCGGGTCCGGGGCGCGGTCCGGCGAGTAGACGCGTCCGTCCGCCGCGGGGGGCCGGACGGAGCGCGGGCGGCGGGAGCCCCGACGGCCCGTGGACGCCGACCGGCCGGCGGCGGTGCCGTCGGCGACCCGTTCCGGGCTGGCCTCGGCGCGCCGTGAGGCGAGGAATTCCCGCACGTCGGCTCGGTTGTGCATAGTGACCGCGGTAAGCCGGGGCCAGGGAACGAGGGAGTCCCCGCGACACCTCCGTCAGGCGGGTCCGCCGCCCACGCGCGAACGGTGGTGTCGTGGAAAGGACCGACAAGACGAGAACCCAGGGGGCATTCATGCGCGCCGTCGTCATGCACGGGCCCGGAGACGTCCGCGTCGAGGACGTCGAGGACCCCGCGATCATCGAACCGACCGACGCGGTCGTCCGCGTCACCGCGACCTGCGTCTGCGGCTCCGACCTGTGGCCCTACCGGGGGGTCGAGGAGGTGCACGGGCCCGCGCGGATGGGCCACGAGTACATCGGCGTCGTCGAGCAGACCGGTCCCGAGGTCAGGGACATCGAGGTGGGCGACTTCGTCGTCGGCTCCTTCGTGGCCTCCGACAACACCTGCGAGATCTGCCGGGCCGGTTATCAGTCCCGCTGCGTCCACCAGGTCATGATGGGCGGGATCGGCACCCAGGCCGAGTACGCCCGCGTCCCGCTGGCCGACGGCACCCTGGTGAAGGTGCCCGGCCAGCCCACCGAGGCGCAGGCGCGCAGCCTTCTGGCCGCCTCCGACGTGCTGGGCACCGGCTGGTTCGCCGCCGTCGCCGCCGAGGCCGGGCCCGGCAGGACGGTCGCGGTGGTCGGGGACGGCGCCGTGGGCCTGCTGGGCGTCCTGGCGGCCAGGCGCCTGGGCGCGGAGCGGATCATCGCGATGTCGCGCCACGCCGACCGGCAGGCGCTCGCCCGGCGGTTCGGCGCCACCGACGTCGTCGAGGAGCGCGGCGAGGCCGGGGTCGCCAGGGTCAAGGAGCTGACCGGCGGCTACGGGGCGCATTCCACGATCGAGGCGGTCGGCACCCAGGAGTCCATGACCCAGGCCATCCACTCCACGCGCCCCGGCGGGCACGTCGGCTACGTCGGCGTCTCGCACGGGGTCGAACTGGACGGCATGGAGCTGTTCTTCGCCACCGTGAGCCTGCTCGGCGGGCCCGCGCCCGTGCGCCGCTTCCTGCCCGAGTTGGTCGACCTCATCATGACCGACCAGATCGACCCGGGGGCCGTCTTCGACCTGACCCTTCCGCTCGGGGAGGCGGCCGAGGGGTACAAGGCGATGGACGAGCGCCGCGCGACCAAGGTGCTGCTCACCCTCTGACACGTGCGCTCCCCACCGGTGGGACACGCTCCCCGTTCCGGGCGCCGTGCCCCGTCCCGCACGAGGGCCCGCCTCGGGGTGGGGAGCCCCGTCGTGGGCCGGGGCGCGCCGGATCGGACCGGGGCCTCCCGTTGCCCCAACATATCAACGGGCGTTAGTTTGTTGGTATGTCCTCCGACTCCTGTGAACTCCTCTGCCTCGACCTGCCCCAGGCCGAGGCGGTCCGCGCCCGCGTGCCCGCCGACGATGACGTCCGGCCCGCCGCCGACCGGGCCCGGGCCCTGGCCGACCCCACCCGGCTGCGCATCGCCCGCGCGCTGGCGGTCGGCGACGAACTGTGCGTATGCGACCTGGCCTGGGTCTGCTCCGCCTCGCAGAACCTCGTCTCCCACCACGTGCGCCAACTGCGCACCGCCGGTCTGGCCGCCTCCCGGCGCGAGGGCAAGCTCGTCATGTACCGCCTCACCGACGCGGGGCACACCCTGCTGGCCCTGCTGCTGCCCGACCCCGAACCGGCCGTGGGAGAGGGCTGAACCGTGTCCGACCTGTGCTGCGGCGGCGACGGGGCGCCCGAGCCCCGCCGGGACCGCCCGACGCCGAACCCGACACCCGCGCCCGCGTCCCGGGCCCCCGCCTCGGTCGCCTGCTCCTGCTGCTCGGGCGGCGACGCCCGCGGGCGCCCCCGCCCGGTCGCCGCCGGCAGTGCCTCCGACGGCGGTCACGCCGGTGTTGGCGCCGGTGAGACGGCCGACGCCGACGGCTGCGGCGACCCCACCTGCGGCGCCGGCGCCCCGGGACCGGAGGAGAACCCGAGTGCGTGGTGGGACTCGGCCACCGTCCGGTGGGCGGGACTGGCCGGTGTCCTGTGGCTGTCCGGACTGGTCGGCGAGTGGCTCGCGCCGGTTTCGGTCCTGGCGACCGTGCTGTTCGCGGGGGCGATCGCGGCGGGCGGGTGGACCTTCGTCCCCGGCGCCCTGCGCGCCCTGGTCCGTGGAAGGCTGGGCGTGGGCACGCTGATGACCGTGGCCATGGCCGGAGCCGTCCTGCTCGGCGAGGTGGGCGAGGCCGCGATGCTCGCCTTCCTGTTCTCCCTGGCCGAGGCCCTGGAGGACCACGCCGTGGCCCGCGCCCGCCACGGCCTGCGCGCCCTGCTCGACCTGGTCCCGCCCCGGGCCACCGTGCTGCGCGAGGGCCGCGAGACCACCGTGGACCCCGCCGAACTCGACGTCGGGGACCTGCTCCTGGTCCGGCCCGGCGAGCGCATCGCCACCGACGGCGTCGTCCGCGCGGGCCGCTCCACCGTGGACACCTCCACCGTCACCGGTGAGTCCGTCCCCGTCGAGGCCGTCGAGGGGACCGAGGTGTTCGCCGGGACCGTCAACGGCGGCGGCGCCCTGGAGGTCGAGGCCAGCGCCCGGGTGGCCGACAACTCCCTGTCCCGCGTCGTGCACATCGTCGAACGCGAGCAGGCGCGCAGGGGCGCCGCCCAGCGCCTGGCCGCCGGGATCGCCCGGCCCCTGGTGCCCGGCATCCTCGTCGCCGCGGCCCTGATCGCCGTCGCCGGTTCCCTGTTCGGCGACCCGGGGGTGTGGGTCGAGCGCGCCCTGGTGGTGCTGGTGGCCGCCTCCCCGTGCGCCTTCGCCATCGCCGTCCCCGTCACCGTGGTCGCCGCGATCGGCTCGGCGAGCCGGTCGGGCGTGCTGGTCAAGGGCGGGGCCGCCCTGGAGTCCTTCGGAACGGTGCGCGTGGCCGCCCTGGACAAGACCGGCACCCTCACCCGCAACGCGCCCGCCGTGGTGGCCGTCGCACCCGCGCACGGGCGCACCCGCGAGGAGGTCCTGGCCCTGGCCGCCGCGCTGGAGGCGCGCAGCGAACACCCGCTGGCCGCCGCGATCCTGGCCGCCCACCCCGACCCCGCACCCGCCCGGGACGTGGCGGCGGTGGCCGGAAACGGCCTGACCGGCACCTCATCCGACGGCACGCCCCTGCGGCTCGGCCGGCCCGGCTACATCGACCCCGGGCCGCTGGCGCCGGAGGTGACCCGACTCCAGGAGCAGGGCGCCACCACCGTCCTGGTCGAGGCCGACGGCCGTCTGGTCGGCGCCGTCGCGATCCGCGACGAGCTGCGTGGCGAGGCCGCCGAGGCGGTCGCCGCCCTGCACCGCATGGGCGTGCGCACCGTGATGCTCACCGGCGACAACGAGCGCACCGCCCGCGCCCTGGCGGCACGGGTCGGCATTGACGAGGTCCACGCCGACCTGCGTCCCGAGGACAAGTCGGCCCTGGTCAGCGCTCTGCGCCGCCACGGGCCGGTGGCGATGGTCGGCGACGGCGTCAACGACGCCCCCGCCCTGGCCACCGCCGACACCGGGGTGGCCATGGGCGCCATGGGCACCGACGTCGCGATCGAGACCGCCGACGTCGCCCTCATGGGCGAGGACCTGCGGGCGCTGCCCCGGGCCCTGGCCCACGCCCGCCGGGCCCGGCGGATCATGCTCCAGAGCCTGCTGTTGTCGGGGGCGATCCTGCTGGTCCTCATCCCTCTGTCGGCGTTCGGGGTTCTGGGGCTGGCGGCGGTCATCCTCATCCACGAGCTGGCCGAGGTCCTGGTCATCGCCAACGGAGTGCGCGCCGGGCGCCGCGCCCCGGTCACTGTCTCCCCTTCCGTCTCCTCGGACGCGGACGCCGCGCGGACACCGGAGCACACGTGAGCGCCGCCGTCACACCGGTTTCCTACTGCCCACCCTCCTGGCGGCGCTGCTGCCCGTCGCGCCCTACGCGGTGTCGCTGTCGGCGGTGGCATCGGTGACCCGGTCGGCGGGATCATGGATCTTGCAGGAGGCACGGGCGACCCCGTGTAGGCACCGTCACGACGCCCCGTTCCCGCCCGCGCGGCGGGAGCGGGGCGTTCGCGTGCGCGGCGCGTTCCCGCGAGCGGAGGCGGACCGGCGCGTACGGGCCTGACAAGGCGGGCCGAGCCCCGGGCCCGTGCGGACCGGAGGCCGCGTCTTGCCCCGAAATCACGGTCTCGCGCGGCCTTCCTCGGTACGGTCGAACCCTCACACCGAGCGCATCCGGAGGTCACGTGCAGCCCTTGTCCCTCGCCCAGATCGCCGCCGCCACCGGTGGTCGGGTCACCGACGCCGATCCCGCGACCCAGGTGACCGGGGTCGCCTTCGACTCCCGCGAGGCGATCCCCGGGGACCTGTTCGTCGCACTGCCCGGACAGGGCCGCGACGGACACGACTTCGCCCCGTCCGCGGTCGAGGCCGGGGCGGTCGCGGTGCTCGCCGCCCGCCCGCTCGGCCTGCCCGCCGTGGTGGTCGAGGACCCCCTCGCCGCGCTGGGCGCCTGGGCCCGCGCCCACGTCGAGGCGCTGGCGGACCTGGACGTGATCGCGGTGACCGGTTCCTCCGGCAAGACCTCCACCAAGGACCTCATCGCCCAGGTCCTCGACCGCGCCGGAGCCACCGTCTTCACGCAGGGGTCGTTCAACAACGAGATCGGCCTCCCGCTCACCGCCCTGGAGGCCACCGCCGACACTTGCCACCTGGTGGTGGAGATGGGCGCACGCGGGCAGGGGCACATCGCCTACCTCACCGGTATCACCCCGCCCCGGATCGGGGCGGTGCTCAACGTCGGCACCGCGCACGCCGGGGAGTTCGGTGGCCCGGACATGACCGCGAGGGCCAAGGGCGAACTGGTCGAGGCGCTGCCCGCCGCGGCCGAGGGCGGCGTGGCCGTGCTCAACGCCGACGATCCGCGGGTGGCCGCGATGTCCGCGCGCACGAAGGCCGAGGTGGTCACCTTCGGGGTGGAGCGCGCCGCGGACGTGTACGCCACCGGCGTCGCCCTCGACGGGCGGGGCCGGGCGTCGTTCACCCTGCACACTCCGGCCGGGGAGGCACCGGTCCGCCTTCAGGTGGTGGGGGAGCACCAGGTGCCCAACGCGCTCGCCGCCGCCGCGGTGGCCGGGGCGGCGGGGATGGACGTCGAACAGATCGGCAGGGCGCTCACCGCGGCGGTGCCGGTGTCGGAGGGGCGGATGCGCGTCACCGAACGCCCCGACGGGGTGACGGTGGTCAACGACGCCTACAACGCCAACACCGACTCCACGAGCGCGGCGCTGCGCGCGCTGGCGCACCTGGGCCGTGAGAGCGGCGGACGCACGATCGCCCTGCTGGGGGAGATGCGCGAACTCGGGGACAGCTCGGAGCGGGAGCACCGCAGGGTCGGCGCGCTCGCCGCGTCGCTGGGCGTCGACGTGCTGGTCGCGGTGGGCCGGGCGGAGGCGCACGCGCTCGCGGACGAGTACGGGCCCGGCGGTCAGGTGGTCGCGGACAGGGGCGCGGCCGGGGAGTGGCTGGAGCGGTACGGCCTCCGGGCCGGGGACGTGGTGCTCGTCAAGGGCGCCAACGCCCTGAAACTGGGGGAACTCGCGGACGCGCTCGCGGCCCGGTAGGCGACCGGGGCCGGGCGGGGCCGCCACGGGCGCCCCGCCCGGCGGGGCACCCGTGGACATCGTCGCCGACCCGTCGGCGGATGCGCCACAATCACCCGATGACCGACGACCGCTTCATGCTGATCCACGACCCCGAACTCCAGGCCAGGGGTGAACGCGTCCTGGGCGCGGAGTTCCGGGCGATGAGCGAGAGGGTGCTGCGGGCCACGGAGCTGACCTCCCGCCTCAACGTCCTGCCGTTCGACGACGAGGAGGGGAAGGCGGCGCTGTTCGAGCAGATCCTGGGCCGCCCCCTCCCGGCGCGGGTGACGATCTATCCGCCCTTCTACACCGACCACGGCCTGCGCCTGGAGTTGGCCGAGCGCGTCTTCGTCAACCAGGGCTGCACGTTCCTCGACTACGCGGGCATCCGCCTGGGCGAGGGCGTGATGGTCGGCCCGAAGACCACGTTCATCACGGTGGGCCACCCGGTGGACCCCGGCGAGCGGCGCCGGTTCCTCAGCGGCGCGCCCATCGACGTGGCGGAGAACGTGTGGATCGGCGCCGGTGCGACGATCCTGCCCGGCGTCAGCATCGGCCGCGACGCCGTGGTCGCGGCCGGGACGGTCGTGGCCGACGACGTTCCGGCCGCGAGCCTGGTGGCCGGGCCCAAGGGCACGGTGCGCCGACGCTGGTAGCGCCGGACCCCTCAGCCCGGACGCACGTTGCCCAGGAACCGTTCCACGGCGATCTCGATGACCACCCGGCCCGGGTTCTCCCGCGGCGTCTTGTAGCGCTCGCCGTAGCGGCGCACCGCCTCCGCCACCCGCTCGGGGTCGTCGGAGACCGTCGCGGAGCCCTCCACCGTGCACCACGCGCGCCCCTCCACCTGCGACACCGACACCCTGGCGCCGGGGTGGGCCGCGAGGTTGCGCGCCTTGTAGCTGCTGCCCGAGGAGATCACCCGTACCAGGCGCGCCTCGGCGTCGTAGGTCGCCCCCACCGGGACCTGGTGGATGGACCCGTCCGGGCGCGGCGACGCCAGCATGCACAGTCGCCGCTGCGCCCAGAACCGCGTGAATTCGTCCTCGTCCATCCTGTCCTCCCTGGTCCGACCGCCCCCAGCATCCCACCGCCCCGCCCCGGCCCTCCACCGGGGCGGGGACACCGCTGTGACCCGAGCGGTCTGGGCGGTCGGTGCCCGCTGACCGAAGCCCGGGGACGGGCAGCGCGGCCGTCCCCGCCGGACATCCGGACCGCCGTCCACGCCCCGCATGCCGGTGGCCGACGAGCCGACACGCCACGGCCCGGGCACCACCTGCGCGGGGACCGGCAAGCCTGGCAGTGCGGGCGTTTCCACGCCACAATCGGCGCCATGACACGTACGCGGTGGGTCCGGGCGGGTGCCGCGGCGACCCTGTTCCTGGGCGCGGCGGCCGTCCTCCTGTGGCTCGTCGGCGGCCCCGACCCGCTCCGGGCACGGGCCGCCGCCGGTGTCGGCGCCGCCGCCGTGCTGACGCTCGCCGTGACCGCGCTCGCCCGGACGGGGCGGGCCGTGCCGCGCCCGACGGCACCGGCGACCGGCGAGGACGCGGCCAACACCCTCACCGGGGGCGTGAGCGGCGGCACCGTGATCCAGGGGCGCACCCTCACCGTTCACCAGCCGAGGCACCACACGGTCATCGACACGCAGATCGTCCACGCGCCGACCGCCGGGCCCGACTGGCCCGTCGTCGTCGGGGTCCTGCCCAACGAGGCCGACCACTTCCAGGAACGGGACCTGACCGGTCGGATGGACCACGCGGCCCGGGGCCGCCCCGGGGCCGTGCCGGGCCTGGTCCTGACGGGGATGGGCGGGGCGGGCAAGACCCAGCTGGCCGCCCACCACGCCCGCGCCCTCCTGGCGAAGGAGCGGGTCGACCTGGTGGTGTGGGTCCCCGCGGCCGAGCGGTCCGCCATCACGCAGACCTACGCCGACGCCGCCCGCCGGGTCGTCCCCGGCCACGTGGACGAGGACCCCGAACGGGCGTCCCACCAGTTCCTCGCCTGGCTCCAGACCACCGACCGGCGCTGGCTGGTCGTGCTGGACAACCTCGACGTCCCCCGGCACGCGAGCGGCCTGTGGCCGCCCAACGCCACCCCCGCCGCCCACGCACCGGGGCCGCAGGGCCGCCTCGTGGTCACCACCCGCCGCACCGACACCGCACTGGCCGGTCGGGGCCGCACGTTCGTCGGCGTCGGCACCTACGCGCCGCCGGAGTCCCTCGCCTACCTGGCCACCGCGCTCCGTGACCTGCCCCGGGTACCCGGCGGAGCGGAGCTGAGGGCCCTGGCCGACGAACTGGGCCACCTGCCGCTCGCCCTGTCCCACGCCGCCGCCTACGTCCGCGACCGCAGGGACGGCATGACCTGCGACTCCTACCGCGCCCTGCTCCGGGACCGCCGGCGCACCCTGGCGAGGGTGTTCCCGGAGGGGGAGAGCCTGCCCGACGACGGATCCCGGACGGTGGCCGCAACCTGGGCGGTCTCCGTCGAGCACGCCGACACCCTGGCACCCGAAGGGCTGGCGCGGCCGATGATGCGGCTGGTCAGCGTGCTGGACCCCACCGGCATCCCCGCCGCGGTCCTGACCTCGGAGCCCGTTCTGGGCCACCTCCACCGCGCACGCCCCGACGGCCCACGGCCCACCGCCCAGGACGCCGACGACGCCCTGTCCGCGCTGGCCAGACTGCACCTGGTCACCCGCACGGGGTTCGGACACGACGCCGTGGTGGGCGCGCACCGCCTCGTGCAGCGCGCCACCCGGGACCACCCCGCGACCGCCGTCGACCGCGACACCGTGCACACGGCCGCCGAGGCGCTCCTGTCGGTCTGGCCCGTGCGCGTGCACGCCAGCCCCCTGGGGCAGCGGCTGCGCGCCAACGCCGCCGCGCTGGACGAGCACGGCGGCGAGTGGCTGTGGGGGGACGGCGCGCACCGGGTGCTGTTCGCGCTCGGGAGCAGCTTCGGCCGTTCCGGCGCGCTCTCCCAGGCCACGGCCCGGTTCGAGTCCCTGGTGGAGGCCGCCGACCTCCGGCTGGGTCCCCGGCACCCGGACTCGCTGGCGGCCCGCCACGAACTCGTCCTGTGGCGCGGCATGGCGGGCGAGGCCACCGACGCCGCCCGGGGCTTCCGGGACCTGGCCGAGGACATGACGCGGGCCCTGGGCGCGGACCACCCCCAGACCCTGGTCACCCGGGTCCAGGCGGCGCGGTGGCGCGGACGGGCGGGTGACTCCCGAGGCGCGTGCGAGGCGCTGGAGGACCTTCTGCCGGGCCTGCTGCGCCGCCTGGGCCCCGACCACCCCGAGGCGCTGGCCGCGCGCGGCCACCTGGCCTCCCTGAAGGGTCGGGCGGGGGACGCCCGGGCCGCCTTCGAGACCTACCGGTCGCTGATCGGGGACCACCGGCGCGTGCTGGGCCCCGACCACCCGAGCACCATGGTCATCCGCGGCCAGACCGCCCGGTGGCGGGGGAGGGCGGGTGACGTCGACGGGGCCATCGCGGGCTTCGAGGCACTGCTCCCCGACCAGCTGCGCCTCCTGGGGCCCGGCCACCCCGACACCCTCAGCACCCGCGGCCAGATCGCCGCCTGGCGGGGCGTCCGAGGAGACCACGCGGGCGCGCTGGACGGGCTCGGCGAACTCCTGACGGACCAGGTCCGTTATCTGGGCGCCGACCACCCCCACGTCCTCACCACCCGCCACAGCCTGGCCCGTTTCCGCGGTGAGGCGGGCGATCCCGTGCGGGCGGCCGAGGCGATGGAGGCCCTTCTGCCCGACCAGCTGCGGATCCTGGGGCCCGATCACCCCAGGACCCGGGAGATCAGGGCCGACCTGGAGCTGTGGCACCGGAGGGCGCGGGCCGGCGGGGGAGGGTGACGCGGTGGCCCCGGCGGGGCCACCGCGCTCCCGGACGCCGCGCTCAGTCGGCGAGGTTGTCGATCAGCGCCGAGGTGACGTCCTTGGTGGAGGCGCTACCGCCCACGTCCGCGGTCAGCACGCCCTGGGCGCACGTCGCCCGGATGGCCCGCTGCACCCGCGCGGCCTCCTCGTCCAGGCCGAAGTGCTCCAGCATGAGGGCGGCGCTGCCGACGGCGCCGATCGGGTTGCACACGCCCCTTCCGGCGATGTCGGGGGCCGATCCGTGCACCGGTTCGAACATGCTGGGGTAGCGGCGCTCGGGGTTGAGGTTGGCGCTGGCGGCCAGGCCCAGGCTCCCGGCCAGGGCGCTGCCGAGGTCGGAGAGGATGTCGGCGTTGAGGTTGGAGGCCACCACCACCGACAGCTCCTCCGGGCGCAGGACGAACTTGGCGGACATGGCGTCGACCAGCACGCTCTCGGTCTCCACGTCGGGGTAGTCGGCGGCCACGCGTTCGAACACCTCGTCCCACAGCACCATGCCGTACTGCTGGGCGTTGCTCTTGGTCACCGACGACACCTTGCGCCGGCTGCGGGTGCGGGCCAGGTCGAAGGCGAAGCGGATGATGCGCTCGCAGCCGGTCTCGGTGAAGACCGCCGACTGCACGGCCACCTCGCCGCCCCGGCCGCGGGCGGAGAAGTTGCGGCCGCCGAACCCGCCGTACTCGCCCTCGGAGTTCTCACGGACCACGACCCAGTCCAGTTCGGTGGTGTCGGCCTTGCGCAGGGGGCTGGTGACGCCGGGCAGGAAGTGGACGGGCCGGACGTTGGCCCACTGGTCGAAACCCTGGCACAGGCGCAACCGCAGGCCCCACAGGCTGACGTGGTCGGGGACGGTGGGCCAGCCCACGGCGCCGAAGTAGAGCGCGTCGAACTCCCTGAGCCGTTCGGGGCCGTCGTCGTCGATCATCTTGCCGGTGCGGGCGTAGAAGTCCGAGCCCCACGGGAACTCCTGCCAGGTGAAGCCGAGGGTGCCGTGCGAGGCCGAGGCCAGGGCGTCGAGCACCTGGCGGCCCGCGTCGACCACCTCGCTCCCGACGCCGTCACCGGGGATGGCGGCGATGCGGAAGTGGCGGGTCTGGGTCATGTCTCCTCCGTCGGTCGGGTTCCCCGGAAGTCAAGCGCGCCGTCCCCGGCCGCGTCCAAGACGCATCGGCGATGTGACCCATAGGCGGTGCCTATGCCTGCGCGGAACCCTCCGGCTCCGCTTCCGGGCGGGTCCTGGCGTAGTGCTCGGCGACGCCGAGGAAGGCCTGCGCGGCGGGCGTCATCCGTGAGGCGCGGCTGACGATGACGACGCGCAGGCGGGAGACCGGTTCGATGAGGCGGACCCGGGCGCCCATGCGCGTGGCGATGGGCTTCCAGGAGGAGGGCATGACGGCGTGGCCGAGCCCGGACAGCACCAGGGGCAGGATCGAGGTGCGGTGGTCGACCTCGGCGGCCAGGTGCGCGTCGGTGCCGCCCGCCAGGATGTCGTCCACGATCTGGCGCATGAGGCTGCCGCGCTGGGAGGCGATCAGCCGCAGACCGCCCAGGTCCGCGCGGTCGATCCGGTCCTGGCCGGGACCGGTGCCGCCGGACCCGGCCCGCTCCGGCGGGGCGCCCTCCTCCTCGGGCGGGGACAGCAGCACCAGGGGCTGCTCCTCCACCGGCAGCACCCGCAGGTCCGCGGTGCGCGGGTGGCCCGCCGAGCCCAGCAGCCCGATCTCGGCCGCCCCCGAGCGCACGTGCTGGACCACCTCCTCGGGAGTGAAGGCCCCCGCCACGTTGACCGTCATCAGCGGGTACTCCCGCGCGAAGGAGGCCATCAGCGTGGTGAGCGGCTCGATCCCCGGGGAGGGCGTCGAGACCAGGTCCACCCGCCCCCGCCGCAGCCCGCGGGCCGAGCGCGCGGTGTCGCGCACCGCCTCCAGGTCCCGGACCACCTGGCGGGCCGGTTCGATGAGGCGGGTGCCGGTGTCGGTCAGCACGACGCCCCGCCCCACCCGGTGGAACAGGTCCACGCCCAGCTCCCGCTCCAGACCCCCGATGGCCTGGGACAACGAGGGCTGGGCGATGTGCAGGTGCTCGGCGGCCCTGCCGAATCCGCCGTGGTCGACGATGGCCAGGAAGTAGGACAGCTGCCGCGCGTCCATGTCAGCTCACCCACCGATTCATAGGCGCAGTCTATGGGTCTGAGAGAAACTACGTCTTGGACGTGATGGCGGTCACACGTTGAGAGTGGTCTGCGCACCGACCGAAGGAGAGCGCATGTCATCGGAGACCACGCCCGCACCACCCCCCGCCTCCCCGCCACCCGACCCGACCGGGCGCACCGACGTGGAGGCGGCCCTCCTGGGCGGTCGGTCGCAGGAGGACCTGGCGCGGCAGAGGCTCTCGCCCGCCGAGGAGCGGTTCGAACGGGGCCGGGCCACACTGGGGTGGGTCCTGGCCCCCGCGCTCGCGATCGTCTTCGCCCTGCTCCCGCTGGGGATGGACCGGCAGCAGCAGCTGCTCGCCGCGGTCCTGCTCGGGGTGATCGCCCTGTGGATCTGCGAGAGCGTGCCCATCCCGATCGGCGGCCTGATCGGGGTCGCCGCGATCGTCCTGCTGGGCGTGGCGCCCCCCGACGAGGTCCTGGCGCCCTTCGGGTCCACGACCGTGTTCACCTTCATCGGCGTGTTCGTCCTCGCGCAGGCCATGCTCAAACACGGGGTGGCGCGGCGCCTGGCCTTCTTCGTACTCGCCCTGCCCGGCGTGGGCTCCTCGACCACCCGGATCATCCTGGCCTTCGGCACCATCACCTGCGTGGTCTCCAGCTTCATCTCCAACACCGCCACGGTGGCCATGCTCATGCCCACGGCGCTGGGCATCCTGGCGGTCATCGCCCGCCTGATGCAGGACCGCGGGGCGGTGCGCCCCGGCTTCGACCCCAGACGGCTGCGGGTGGGCGCCGCCCTGATGCTGATGCTCGCCTACGGGGCGAGCGTGGGCGGCCTGCTCACCCCGGTCGGGGCCCCGCCCAACCTCATCGGCCGCGCCCTCATCGAGGAGGCCACCGGCGAGCGCATCCCGTTCACGCAGTGGGTGCTGACGGCCCTGCCCCTGGTCGCGGGCATGTTCGCCGTGCTGGCCGTGGTGCTGCTGCTGATCAACCGCCCCGAGATCCGCCGCATCGAGGGCGTGACCGAGTACATCCGCGAGCAGCGCGCCGCCCAGGGGCCGATGGGCCGGGCCGAGAGGAACACGGTCCTCGCCTTCGGCACCACCGTCGTCCTGTGGCTCACCCCGGCCCTCGTCGGACTGTTCACCGGCACCGACGCCGCCCTGTACGCGCTGGTCGACGACCGCCTCAACGACGGCATCGTCGCGGTCCTGGGCGCCTGCCTGCTCTTCGTGCTGCCCGTCGACTGGAAGCGGCGCGAGATGACCCTGAGCTGGAGCGACGCCGCTCGGATCGACTGGGGCACCATCCTGCTCTTCGGCACCGGCATCATCTTCGGCGCCCTGCTCTCCTCCACCGGGCTCGCGACCACGATCGGCCGGGCGGCCTCCTCGGGGCTGGGGATCACCAGCGCCCTGGCCATCACCGCGTTCGGCGTGGTCCTGGCGGTCGTCATCTCCGAGACCACCAGCAACACCTCCTCGGCGGCCGTGGTCGTGCCGATCGTCATCCCCCTGGCGGTGGCGGCGGGGGTCGATCCGTTCGTGCCCGCCCTCGCGGCGACGTTCGCGGCCTCCTTCGGGTTCATGCTGCCCGTCTCCACGCCGCAGAACGCCATCGTCTACGGCTCGGGCTGCGTGCCGATCACCCGGATGATCCGCTCCGGGATCTGCTTCGACGTCGTCGGCGCCGCCCTGATCATCGTGCTCGTCCCGGTCATGGTCGCGCTCACCGGCATCGGGGCCTGACCCGCCCCCGCGCGGCGGCGGGCCGCCCGGGCCGGTGTTCCGGGCGGCCCGCCGCTCCGCGTGGGCCCGCGGGTCACGGCGGGGCCTCCTCGTCGCGGAGTCACGGCCGCCCGAGCGTGCTCTCCCGGGGCACCAGGGCGAACCCCGGGCGCACGCGGCGCGACCCGGCCGTGCCCTCCGCGCCGCCCTCCAGCCGGGCCAGCAGCGCGTCCACCGCGGCCCGCGCGATGGCCTGCTTGTGCGGCGCGATGGTGGTCAGGGCCGCCGTGCAGTAGCGGCCCTCCTCTATGTCGTCGAAGCCCACGACCGCGACGTCCTCGGGCACCCGCAGGCCGCGTTCGGTGAGCGTGCGCATGGCGCCGATCGCGATGAGGTCGTTGTAGCAGAAGACGGCGTCGGGCGCGGTCCCCGAGTCCAGGAGGCGGGCCATCGCCTGGGCGCCGTCCCGGCGCGTGTAGCCGTCGGTGCCGGCCACCAGGGCGTCGTCCGCCGCCGCCCCCGCCGCGGTGACGGTCTCGCGCCATCCGCGCAGGCGCAGGTGGGCGGGCTGGCGCGAGCGGCCGTGGCGGGCGCCGATGAAGGCGATGCGGCGGCGGCCCAGGTCGAGCAGGTGCCGGGTGGCGGTGCGGGCGGCGGCCACGTTGTCGATGGCGATGTGGTCGTAGGGCGCCTCGTACTCGCGCTCGCCCAGCAGGACCAGGGGGGCGTCGTGCCCGCGCGCGAGCAGGTCCTCGTTCTCCAGCTCGATCGGGCTCAGGATCAGCCCGTCGATCAGCCGGGCGCGGAAGCCCTGCGCGAACAGCACCTCCTGGTCCCTGCGGCCGTAGGTGTGGTCGAGGAGGACGATGAGGTCGAGTCCGGCGGCGTAGTTGATCACGGCGTCGGCGAGTTCGGCGAAGTAGGGGTTGCCCAGCTCGGGCAGGGCCAGCGCGATGATGCCGGTGCGGCCCTTGCGCAGGTGGCGCGCGGTCAGGTTGGGCCGGTAGCCGAGTTCGTCGATGACCTGCTGCACGCGCTGGCGGGTGGCGGGTGTGACGTGGCGGTAGCCGTTGACCACGTTGGACACCGTCTTGACCGAGACGCCCGCGTGTTCCGCGACGTCCTTCAGGCTGATGGCCACAGCGCCTCCTCCGCACATGGTGCACACGTGCACGACCGTGCGCGTCCCCGCCGCCCCGGCGGCGTTCCCGCGCCGCCCGCCGGCCTCCCGCCGCCGCCGTCCCGACGACCGTCCGCCTGCACGCGCGTCCGTGCGTTCTCCGGCGATTTTTCTATCGTTATACAGCACGTGACGGCCCTCCGTGCGACGCTTCCGCCCGGGAACTCTCCCGATCGAGCGCTCCGGAGCCGCTCCGGTCAGGGTTCTTTCGGTCGGGTTTCCGTGTCCGGGCAGGCCGGTATGACCGGGGTCTCATCGTGTGGAGGCCGGTTTTCTCACGTTGTAAAAGACGCGACGGCGCCGCGCACGGCACCTCCGCCCCGGACCACGGGACGCGGCGGGCACGGGGAGGCCCCGGGCAGCGGCCGCGGTCCAGTACCGCGTCCGCGGCCGTCCAGCGGGACGTCCAGCGGTGCGTCGAGTCCGCCCTCCCATCCTCACGGTGACGGCCGCATCCGTGCGGAATCCGCTGGAAGGGAGCTTCGGATGGGGAACTCGGAATGGGCCCGCGCGCCGATCGGGATGGACGCGGGGCGGTGGACCACCTGGGGCGGGTGCCGCCGGGTGCTGGCCGTGGCGTGCACGGTCGCCGACGCGCAGCGTTTGATGGACCCGGTGGCGACCGTGGCCTCCGACCCGCGCGTACAGGTGGTCTTCACGGTCGCGCCCGACCAGGTGTTCGGGGCCGGGCTCGCCACCTGGCTGGCGCGGGCCGGGGTCGTGGTGGTGCCCTGGCAGCAGGCGGTCAACACCCGCTTCGACCTCGCTCTGGCGGCCAGCACCAGCCGCGTCCTGGACCGGATCCACGCGCCCGTGGTGCTGTTCTCGCACGGCGTCGGCTTCAACAAGCTCACCCCCGCCCACCTGGGCGGACAGGGCTTGCTCGCCCGCGCCACCTACGGCCTGGGACGCGAGGGCCTGGTCCGGGACGGCCGCCTGGTCGCGGAGCGGATCGCGCTCGCCCACGACGACGAGGCCCTGCGCCTGGCCTCCGCGTGCCCCGAGGCGGTCGGCGGCGCCCGCGTCGTGGGGGACGCCGCCGCGGACCGGATCCTGGCCTCGTTGGAGCGGCGCCCGTGGTGCCGGTCCCAGCTCGGTCTGGGTCCCGACGACGTGTGGGTGGTGGCGGCCTCCACCTGGGGGCCCTCGTCGCTGCTGGGGTCCCGGCGAACCCTGCTCGGACGCCTGGTCGTGGACGCGGTGTCCGCGTCCTGCCGGGTCGGTCTGCTCGTGCACCCGAACGTGTGGGCCGCCCACGGCGACTGGCAGGTGCACCAGTGGCTGGGCCCGCTCATCGCCCAGGGGCTGGAGGTGGTGCCGGTCGACGCCGAATGGGCCAGTGCCCTGGCCGCCGCCGACGCGGTGGTGGGGGACCACGGTTCCACGACCGTCTACGCCACCCTGACCGGACGGCCCGTGCTGGTGGCCGACGACGGGCGGGCGGACGTGGACACGGCCTCGCCCATGGGGCAGGTTCTGCGCACCCTTCCGGCCGTGCGCGGGGACGCCCCGCTCGTGGGCCGGGCCCTGCGCTCCGTGGAGGCCGCCGAGCGGGAGGCGCTGCGCGCCGTGGCCGCGCGGATCACCTCCCACCCCGGCCGCTTCGCCCAGCGCACGCGCGCGGTGCTCTACGAGGTCCTGGGGTTGGACGAACCCGACATCCTGCCCGCCGCGCGCCCGCTGCGTCCGCTGGGCTGGGACATGCGCGGGTGGGCGGCGTGACCCCGGAGGCCTCCCCGGTACGGGCCCGGCACACGGCGGCCGCCGATCCCGGGGAGCACGCGTTCACCGCCGTCCCGTCCCGGGGGCGCCTTCCCGTGGGAACGAGGACTTGCGCTCCGCGCCGGGAACACGTCCTCGTGGTGCCGGGCGCCCCCGACCCGCTCCGGGGGCACCTCCCCGCCGGGCTGGACGCCCCTCTCGTCGCCGACCCGTGCCACCCGGCCGAGCGGCCGGACATCGCCGACGTCCTCCTGTGCCGCTGCGGGCGCGCGTCCCCCTCGCCGCGGGAGACGGGGCTCGCGCTGCTGCGCGCCCACCCGGGCTGCCTGGTGGCCGCTGTGCACGGCCCCGACGGCCGCGGCGTCCTGGCCACCCCCTGGAGGCTCGTCCTCGTCACACCGGTCGCCCCCGCCGGAGGCGCCGCTCGCGGCGCGGACCGGTGGGGGACGGTCGCGGCCGCGGCCCTCGTGTACGCGTGGCTGGTCAGCGGTCGCGACCTGGCAGCGCTCCCCGACACCGTGCTCAGGTCCGCACGGAACCCGTCCGTCCCCCCAGCACCCGACACCGGCGGAGACGGCGCCCCCGCCCCGGAACCCGCCCCCGTCCCGGGAGGGCCGCCCGTCCACGAGGTGTGCGTGCGCGCCGAACCCCGGTGACGGGGTCATCCCAACGCCTCCAGGCGTTCCTCCACATGCAGTCTGGCCGGGTCCGTCGGCAGCAGCAGCTCCACCGCCCGCTCGTAGGCCTCGCGGGCCCGGCCCGGCTCCCCGCGGCGTTCGGCGAGTCCTCCGATCGCCTCCAGGGCCTTGCCCTGGCCGGAGGCCGAGCCGCGCTCGCGCATCACCTCCAGTGCCCGGTCCAGTTCCGCCGAGGCGGACGCGAACTCCTCCATGGCGGCGAGGACGGTGCCCAGGACGATCCTGGTCCGGGCCTGGTTGTAGGCGTCCCCGTCCAGGAGGGGGAGGGCGCGCTCCAGGGCCAGGCGGGCCGGGCCGAGGTCCCCGAGGGCGTGGCGGGCCCGGCCGAGCATGAACAGGCTGATGGCCAGGTTGTGGGTGACCCCGGTCCGCTCGTCCGTCGCCACCGCCAGGGCGAGGTGGTCGGCGGCCTGCCCGGGGAGGTGGTTCTGGAAGGCCACGATGCCCCGGCGCTGCTGGGTCTGGGCCAGGCGTTCCAGGTCCTGGTGACGCCGCCAGACCCGTTCGGCGGCGTCCAGGTCGGCCATCGCCTCCTCGACGCCGGCGAGGTGGCTGTGCACCAGCGCGCGGTTGTTCAGCAGCCGCGCGACCGTCGTCTCCTCCAGGTCGGCCGAGGGCTCCCCGAGCACGGGCGCGGCGGCACGCAGCCACAACCGCGCCTGACCGTGGTGCAGGAACAGCGACCACAGGCCGTCCAGCAGGCGCGGCACGTGCTCGTGCGCTCCCAGCCGCGGCGCCAGTTCGGCCAGGGCGGCGAGGTTGTCGCGCTCCCGGTTGAGCCAGGCCGTGGCCTGCGCGGCGTCGGTGAAGGGTGAGCCCGGCACCGCCCGGTTGCCCGCGTAGGGCCGCAGCACGGCGTCGGCCGACACCGCCAGGTCGGCGAACCCGGACACCAGCCGCGTCAGCGACCGGTGGCGGGCGCCGGAGTCCTCCTCGGCCTCGGCCTTCTCCGCGGCGTGCAGGCGCAGCAGGTCGTGGAAGGAGAAGCGTTCGGCGCTGTGCTCGGTCAGCAGGTGGTGGCGGGTGAGGGCGGCCAGCCCCGCCTCGCACTCGGCCGCCGGGCGGCCGGTGAGGTGGGCGGCCAGCTCACCGGTGACGTCGGGGCCCGGGTGCCAGGCCAGACGCCGGTAGAGCAGGGCGGGAAAGACCGGGAGGGAGGCGTAGGACAGGTCGAAGGCGTTGCGCACGGACACGTCCATACCCATTTCCCTGCTCGCGGTGTCCAGGTGGTCGAGCCGACGGGGGGCGGAGCGCAGGCGCCGCTCGGTGTCCCGCCAGGTCCGGCTGCGGGTGCCGTGGTCGACGGCGACCGTGCACACGGCCACCGGCAGCGCCGAACACAGGGTGACGACGCCGTGCATGGCCTTCCGGTCGGCCTCTCCGGCGGGGGACCGGCCGCTGAGTTCGGAGAGCAGGGCCACCCCCTCGGCCCCCGTCATCGGATGCAGGTCCACGAACTGCCCGCCGTCCAGGCGCAGCCCGGCCAACCGCAGACGCGTGGTGACCACCACCGTGCCGCGGTCGCCCCCGGGCAGCAGGGCGCGGACCTGGGCGGCGGAGAGGGCGTCGTCCAACAGCAGCGACACGGGCGCGTGCGCGGTGGCCGACCTCCACCAGGCCGCGCGTGTGGCGAGGTCCGCCGGTGCCGTCCCGATCTGCACGCCCACGGCGCGGAGCAGCACGTCCAGCACGTCGTGGGGGTCGGCGGGCTGTCCGGGGGAGAAGCCGTGCAGGTCCACGAACAGCTGCCCGCCGCCGCCCAGTTCCGGGTGCGCGCGCAGGAACTCCGCCGCCAGCGCGGACTTGCCCACCCCCGCCGAGCCCGTGATCACCACCAGTGCGTGGCGGCCCCGGGCGTGGGCGCGAGACACGGCCGCCTCCAGCGCCCGCATCGGGTGGGGCCGGTCCACGAAGACGGCGGGCGCGGCGGGGAGTTGGCGGGGGACGCGGTCGGCCGCGGATGCCAGGTGCAGGTTCACGTCCCCGCGGAGCGAGCCGACCTGGACGGCGGTTCCGCTGATGTCGCCGCGCACGGTGTTGGTCCGGGCGCTTGGGTCGTTGGTCGGGGAGGTGTGACCGGGGGAGTCCACGTGGTCTCCTAAAACACCTGTGGCAAATGGTGTGCAAGAGGTACAAGGTACAGGCCGAGTTCAGGTATTTCTTTTTGGCGCTGATTTATTTTCCCTGGCAAGTGGCTCTCCGAAACCGTCGTGTGCTCGGATCCTGATTGTAGCCGTGCATTTGCACGTGCGCATGCCCGGTACCTCGAAGGATGCGGGTGTGTGGTCAGCGGAAACGCGGTCCAGAAAAAGGAAAAGGGCCCAACGCCAACAGCGTCAGGCCCTACCACTCAAGCTGGCCTAAAGGTCAGCCAAGCACCACCATTGGGGTAAGCGGGGCCTCCCAAATGTAAGCCCAGGTGTGCGGAGCCACGGCAAGGAGGGAACTCAGGAGGAGTACGCTTATTACCTTCATCGCCATCTTTCGCGTCGGGTCCCTGCGTCGCGCTCGAAGCAGTGTCAGGGGTCGGTCGTGGCGCGATGAAAAGAGGGACGCCCCAGCTGCTACTGGGGCGTCCCGTCTTTTACCGCAAAGAGCACATGTCAGTCACATGACTCCAGGCTGGTGTCAGCCTGGCTAAGTGTACCGATTGCACTCTGGGATTTGGGCCAGGTAGAAGCCTGTTTTTATCGCTTCGGTAAGGTGTCCAGCAGTGACCGCACGACCTGTGCCTCGGGTGAACCGAGTTCGGTGAAGATCGCCTCGGACCGGATCAGGCTCGTGCGTCCTTCGCGCACTTCGCCGTGCGAGCTCAGGTGCTGGCCCAGGGCACGTAGAGCCTCCGCTCGTTCCTTGCGCAGACCGTGTTGCTCGGCCGTTGAGGCCGCCTTCCGCAGGTACGTGCCCACGAGACCGCTGTCTCCGTCCGTTGCTTCGATGCGGGCCAGTCCCAACAGGCTGTCAACGGCCGCCAGAGGACTGAGGAACTCGCCCATGGCCAGGCCGCGGCGGAAGTAGGATCGGGCCTGAGCCAGCTGTCCCGTGGCGGTCTGGGCGGTCCCCATGGTCGTCAGGACCGTGCCCGTCGTCCACGGGTCGCGGAAGGTCTCGAGGATTTCCAGGGCTTTCCGGAGGCACGGCACGGCTTGCTCCGGTCGCCCTCTCTGGAGGGACAGTTCGCCCATGTTCGTCAGCGCGAACGCCTCCTTGCGCCTGTCACCGCGTTGGCGAGCCGTGGTCAGGACCATCTCGCACAGCGCCCAGGCCTGGCGGTGGTACCCCAGTTGCTGAAAGGCACCCGCCAGGTTGATCCGCACCTCCATGAGCAACTGCGGGTCCCGCGAGCGTTCCAGTACCGCGGCGGCGTCGCTGAGGTCGGCGATCGCCTCGTGGGAAGCGCTTACCGAAAGGTGGCACAGCCCGCGCACACGCAGGCAGAACACTATGCCGGGGCGGTGTCCGCGCGCCTCGAACGTCTCCAGGGCCCGTTCGACGAGGGCCCGACCTCCGGCGTAGTCGTTGCCCACAAAGGAGATCATCGCCCGCTGGGCCACGGCCCACGCCTGTCCCAGGACGTCCCCCGCCTCGGACCACCGCTCATGGGCCGAACGGCTGTGTTCTCCGGCGCGGTCCACCTCTCCCACGCGCAGAAGGGCGCGGGCCAGGTCGAAGTGGGCCCTGGCCCGCTCACGGTCCTCCCCCTGCTCGCTCGCCCACTCCACCATGGCGGTGTGCAGGGTGACCGCCTCGGACCAGGGACCGTGCGCGTCCATGTGGTCGCACACCACCCGCGCCAGTCGCAGGGCGGTGCGGCCCGCGCCGTGCCGGTCCGCCTCCGACAGCATGGTGAGCACGGTCGCCAGCTCGCGCCGGAACCACGCCATGGCCCTCTCCTCCGGCCATCGCTCCCCGATGGGAAGCGGCTCGTGGTCGTCGCGCCCGGGACGATGCGGGTGCAGGGCCCGGTCGGCCAGGCTCGTCAGCGACAGGTAGGCCGCGTGCATCCTCTGTTTCGCCGCATGGGCCCGCTCCGGGGACAGACCGTCGCGCGCGCGGTGGCGGGCGTGAACCTGGAGCAGGGCGTGCATCTCGAAGCGGTCGGGTTCGGGCTCGTTCAGCAGGTGGGCGCTCACCAGGTCCATGAGGGCCTGCCGTGAGGCGTGCTCGTCGGGGCCGACCAGCGCCGCCGCCACCCGCCCGTCCATACCGCGGGTGGGGTGCAGGCCGAGCAGGAGGAAGGCGTCACGGGCCCTCGGGTCCATGGCGTCCACGGACACGTCGAAGATGCGTGAGAGGTCCCGACCCCCCACCCGGAAGGCGCTCAGTCCCGGGAAGGACGGTGAGGGCAGCCGGTGCAGCAGGTCGCGCGGCGACCACGACGGATGGAACTGGGCCAGGTTCGCCACCAGCCCTACGGCTATCGGCAGCCTGTCGCACCGGTCGATGATCTCGGCGAGGGTGTCGGCCTCCTCCTCGCCCCACGGCCGGTCGAGGGCGGCGGTGAACATCTCGGCGCACTCCTCGTCGGAGGGGAGTCCGAGCGGCAGGTGGTCGGCGCCCTCCACCTCCGGGAGGAAGAAGCGGCTGGTGATCACGACCGCGCACCGGGTCCCGCTGGGGAGCAGCGGAAGGACCTGTTCGGCGCTTGCGGCGTCCTCCAGGAGGAGCAGCAGGCGCATCGACCGCGTGTGCTCGCGCCACAGAGCGACGCGTTCGGCCAGGCTCAGCACGGTTGGCGGCACCGGCACGCGCAGCAGGCGCATGAGTTCGGTGAGGGCCTCCTCCGCGCTCAGCGGAGCGGCCCGCTCGTCGTGCCCGCGCAGGTCCACCGACAGCCGCGCGTCGGGGTAGAGGTCCTTGACGCGGTGGGCCACGTGCAGGCTCAACTGGCTCTTGCCCACCCCCGCCATCCCGCAGACGACCCACAGGTGCGCGAAACCGGACTCCGTCTCCCGCAGCCGCGAGCAGAGCAGGCGCGTCTGCGCGGTGCGTCCCCGGAAGTGCCGGGGCTCGCGCGCCAGGTTGTCCACGATCGTGCGCGGCCTCCCGGCCGCGGGCGGCGGGGCCTGCGACCCGCCGACCCCGTCCGTCCCACCGTCCCCGTCCGTCCCACCGTTCCCGACCGGACCGGCGGTGGCCCGCAGCAGCAGTTCGAACCGCCGCCGCAGCGCCGGGGAGGGGTCCACGCCCAGCTCCTCCGACAGCCGCTCCCGCAACCGCTGGTAGGCCGCGAGGGCGTCGGCCGTCCGGCCCAGGGCGTGCAGCCCGTGCAGGAGGTGGCCGTGCAGGGACTCGTTGACGGGGTAGGTGACCAGGGCCGAACCCAGGGCCTCCACCGCCTCCGCGTGGTCGCCCTCGGCGATGGCCAGCGAGGCCCACACCGCCAGTGCGTCCTGGTGGGAGCGTTCCATGGACACGCGCAGCTGTTCGACCCAGCGTCCGCCCACACCGGGCAGCGCGGGCCCCTTCCACAGCGCCAGCGCCTCCTCCAGGGCCGCGCGCGCCTCGGCGGAGCGGCCCGCCTGGTGCAGGGCGCGGGCGCGTGAGCGCAGGCTCCGGAAGCGCTCCCAGTCCAGAGCCTGGGCGGGGAGGCGCAGCAGGTAGCCCTCGGCGGTGTGGGTCAGGATGCCGCGGTCCAGCCCGGCCGCCTCGATCTTGCCCCGCAGGCGTGTGACGTAGGTGTGCAGTGTGCTGCGGTAGCCCTCGGGGGGAGAGCCGTTCCAGAGCCGGTCGGCCAGCTCCCGAAGGGGTAGCCGTCCCGGGCCCGTCAGTGCCAGGGCGGCGAGGAGCGCGCGTTCCTTGCCCGTGGTCGGGGTGACGCGGCGTCCGTCGCTGCTCAGATGGATGGAGCCCAGAACACAGAGTCTCACCGGCGGATCCTTGGGAAGTGCCCCCGTTTATTGCTCTCGCCTATATGTGTGCCCTGCTGGGATTGTTGAAACTTCTTTTGGTCCCTTTGTAATGGTGCTCGATATTCTGCACGTGCATTTTCTGGTGAAAGTACTTCGCGGCAATATCGAATGTTGTCGGAGGTGGCCTGTGTGGTTTATGTGTGCCCGGATGGCGGTGGGTGTTCCTGTCCCTTCCTCCGGAAGACATGCTGGTGAGGGGGCTGGCGTGCGTCGTGGAATTGCTTCGCGAAGCTCGTTTTCGGGGGCCCGCGTGTGTGGCGGAACCGCGAGCGGGAGGATGGTCGGGCGTGTGCCTCCGTTGCGCGCTTCGCTGAACCACCGCCCGCCCGTGCGGCTCCCCGGCCCCATCCTTCCCGTGCGGCGCGTCGGTGTCGCGCCACTGTTTCCGGGAGTGCCGATTCGACGGCCGGACGCGTTCCGCGCCTTCCCCGCGCTCTCCCTTCCACGGGTGCCGTTCTCCGTTCGGCGCACGGGACGCCGGAGCGGTGGGCGGACCACGGCCGTGTCCCGCCCGCGCGGGGGCCGGTGTGGCCGTCCCCACCCCGGCTGGAGCGGGGGGCGTACCGGGACGGGTCCGGCGGCGGCTACGGTGCTGTTGGGCACAGGACGAGCGCCGCGCCGCTCCGTGTGGCCCTTTTCTTTGTCGGTAGCTTCTTGCGGCCCCGCTCCGGGGCATCCTCCGGGAGGAACTGGTGAACAGCGGCAACCCCCCTGCACGGGACATGCGCCTGATCGTGACCGGAGGAGGAACAGGCGGGCACACCTATCCGGCCCTCACCGCCGTCCGCGCGCTGCGTGACCGGCTGGCGGCGGCCGGGGTCGCCCTGAGCGTGCTGTGGGTGGGCACGGCGGACAGCCTGGAGTCCCGGGTCGCCGCCGCCAACGGCATCCCCTTCGAGTCGGTCGCGACCGGCAAGATCCGGCGCTCGAAGAACCCCCTCAAACTCGCCTCCCGGGCCAACATCAAGGACATGAGCAACGTCCCCCGGGGCGTCGCGCAGGCCCGCGCGCTGGTCTCGGACTTCGCCCCCGACGTGGTGCTGGCCACCGGCGGCTACGTGGCCGTGCCCGTGGGCCTGGCCGCGAAGATGTGCCGCCGTCCCCTCGTGGTGCACGAGCAGACGGTCCGGCTGGGCCTGGCCAACAAGGTCCTCGCCCGCGTCGCGGCCCGCGTGGCGGTGTCCTCCCCGTCCACGACCGAGCTGCTCCCCGACTCCGCGCGCGACAGCGCGGTCATCACCGGCAACCCGGTGCGCCCCGAGGTGCTGACCGGGCAGGCCGACCGGGCGCCCAAGGCGCTCGGGTTCACCGGCTACGACTCCTCGCTGCCCACCGTCTACGTCACGGGCGGGGCGCAGGGCGCCGTGCAGATCAACGGCATGATCCGCGACATCCTGCCCTGGCTGCTCGCGCGCGCCAACGTCGTGCACCAGTGCGGACCGGCGAACCTGGAGGAGGCGCGCCGCAGCGCGGCCCAGCTTCCGCCCGGCCTCGCCGAGCGTTACCACCTGACGGACTTCGTCGGCCCCGAACTCCCCGACGTGCTGGCGCTGGCCGACGTGGTGGTCTCCCGCAGCGGCGCGGGGACGATCGCGGAGCTGACCGCGCTGGGCAAGGCCGCCGTGTTCGTTCCGCTGGCCTCGTCGGCGGGGGACGAGCAGCGCCACAACGCCCGCCACCTCCAGGAGTCGGGCGCGGCGGTGGCCCTGCTGGACCAGGTCAACGCCCAGGGGCTCCAGGCGGCGGTGGAACCGCTGCTGGCCGACCCGCGGCGGCGCGCGCAGATCGCGGAGCGGGCCCGCGAGCACGGGCGTCCCGACGCCGCCGACCGGTTGGTGGACGTCCTGCTGGCCGCGGCCCGGGGTTAGCGGGCGCGGTGAACCGCTGCGTTCAGATCCAGCCGTGTTCGGCGGCGATGTGCGCGGCCTCGTGCCGGTTGGCGGCGTCGAGCTTGGCGACGGCGGCCGCGAGGTAGTTGCGCACCGTCCCCCGCGAGAGCGAGACGCGCCGGGCGATCTCCTCCACGGGCGCTCCGTCGCGGGCCAGGGCCAGCACGTCGGCCTCGCGCGGGCTGAGCGGGGAGTCGCCCGCGCTGATCGCCTCGGCCGCGAGTTCGGGATCGACGTAGCGGCCTCCGGCCGCGACCTTGCGCACGACCTCGGCGAAGGTGCGCGAGGACACGGTCTTGGGCAGGAAGCCGCTCACGCCCGCCGCGAGCGCCGACTTCAGGTAGCCGGGGCGGCCGTGGGAGGTGACGATGACGCACCGGCATCCGGGCAGCTCGGTGGCGAGTCTGCGGGCGATCTCGATGCCGTCGGGGCCGGGCAGTTGCAGGTCGAGCAGGGCCACGTCCGGGCGGAGTTTGAGGGCCATGGCCAGCGCCTCGTCGCCGGAGGCCGCCTGGGCGACGACCTCGAAGTCCTCCTCCAGGTCGAGCAGTCCGGCGATGGCGTCGCGGATGAGGTGTTCGTCGTCGGCGACGAGGATGCGTGTCATCTGGGGACGTCCTTCGGAAGCGGGAGCACGGCGTCGAGCAGGAACCAGTCTCCGTCACGGCGCGCCGTGACGTGCCCGCCGAGCGCGTGCAGGCGCTCGGACATCGCGCGCAGCCCGGTGCCCTCGCCGTCCCGCGCGGACCGTGGGGGACCGGCTCCGTCGTTGGCGACGGTCAGGTGCACCTCCCCGTCCTCGTTCGCGGTCGCGAGGGTGACCTGGGTGGCCGAGGCGTGGCGCAGCAGGTTGGTGACGCCCTCGCGCACGACCCACGCCAGGGGCTCCGCGCACCGCTCGGGGACGGGATCCCCGGTCACCGTGCAGCGGATACCGGCGGACCTGAGCAGAGAACGGGCGCCTGAGACCTCGTCCTCCCAGGTCGTGCGCAGCTCGCCGCGCACGACGCGGCGGACCTCGGTGCCCGCCTCCTCGGCCAGTCCGCGGATCGCGGAGATCTCCGTCGCGGCCCGTTCGCCGTGGCCGCGCTGGACGAGTTCGGAGGCCAGTGAGCTCTTGACCGCGATGGCGGCCAGGGTGCGGCCGAACACGTCGTGCAGGTCGCGGGAGATGCGCAGGCGTTCGTTGGCCAGGGCGAGCGCGGCGCGGTCCTCGTGGGCCGCCTGGAGTTCGAGCAGCACCCGCAGCATCCACGCGCTGGACCAGCACAACCACAGGACGGCGCTGATCATCAGCGCCCCGACCAGCAGGACCACGACGTCCCCGACTCCCACGAGCGCGGTGTTCAGCACCAGCGCCGCCGCGTGGAGCAGCAGCGCCCGGCGGGCGTGGAGGGCCGGTGCGAGGCTCGCGGCCGCCGAGGCGATCGCCGCCGCGACCGTCATGTCCATCGCGGGAAGGGGAAGCATCAGGGACACGGCGACGAACGCCGCCAGGGCCAGCGCCCACCCGACGACGGCGGTGACGGGGAACCCCCGCGCGTGCCCGACGACGGTGTCGATGCTCCACTTGGTGACGAGGACGTTCCCGCCGACCAGGAGCAGGCACAGCACGGCCGCCGCGACCAGCGCGGTCGGGGGCGCTCCGGTGAGCCGGTCGGCCTCCACCGCGCTCCGGAGGAGGGTTCCGACCGGAGTCGCGACGGCCAGGTAGGCGGACCAGCGCACGTAGGTCTCGAACCTGCGCGCGCCGACCAGCGGCGGATTGCTCATGGACGTGATTCTCCCGTCACACCCGCGCCGGTCGCGGGTCGGAGGGGGTCAGGGCCGGTCCCGTCCCGCGCGTGCGCCACCACACCACCGCCGCGACGGCCGCGACGCCGACGCAGAGCACGGCCACGGCGGCGGACCCGGTGCCCGCCGAACGGTCGAGCGCCGGGTTCGGATCGGCGTGCAGGACCGTGAGGACCAGGGCGGCGAGTGTGTTGTGCAGGGCGTGGACCGCGACCGCGATCTCGATGCCGCCGGTGCGCCAGGTGACGACGGCCAGGCTGACGGAGAGCGTGAGGCACCAGAGGTTGAACCACGGATCGGTCGAGAGGTGGACGGCGGTGAACGCCAGAGCGGAGACGAGGACGCCGAGGAACAGCGCCGTACGCGGGCCGCGCCCCCAGCTTCCGGCGACGCGGAACACGAGCCCGCGGAAACCGTACTCCTCACCCGCCGCCTGGAGGGGCGTCAACAGGAGGTTGACGGCGAGGACCGTGAGGAGTGTGGCGGTGGACCAGTGGACCTCGCGCAGGGGCATGACGGCGGGGCCGATGAACGAGAGGAACAGCCAGAGGGGGCCGATGAACAGGAGCGCCCGGCCGAGCAGGTCGAAGCGGAAGCTCGACAGCACCGAGTGCAGCGAAGGGCCGCGCACCCCGTAGAGCCACCGTTGGAGCAGCATGCTCCACGGGATGAGCAGGGCGATCGACACCAGGTTCGCGGCGAGGAAGAGCGGTGTGTAGTCGGTGCCGCCGAAGGTCGGGTTGGTGTTGCCCATCAGGCTGTCGGCGAAGGCGGCGGCCACGGCCAGAACGATGTTGGAGGCGAACAGCCCGGCCACCAGGAGCGCGATCGCGAGGACTCCCCGGCCGATCCGGCGCCTGTCCCCGGCGAGTACCCGGTGGTACTCCACGCCCGGCGGGACGGGACGCGGGCCGCGGCGGCGCGGGTGCGGCGCGGCCGGGCCGGAGGGCGTGCGCGCGGGCGCCTGCGCCCCGCCCGCGCCCGGGGGCGCGGAGAAGGGGACCTCCGTCTGAGGGAGGGGAGCCCGGGAGGAGGAGCTGTCGTTGCTGTGCATGGTTCGACGCTAGTACGGAGTGTGATCGCCGCAGGGTGCAGCGGAGCACGAGTTCCCTCTGCGTTCCGCACGGGCCGGGCATGACAGATGTCATGTGCTGACGGGGCCCGCCCGGTCCGGGCGCGCACCGGTCGCATGTCGGCGGGGGCGTCTAGCATCGGCCCCATGACCACTCTGTCCCAGCTGCGCAAGGCCGCGCTCGCCCTCCCGGAGGTCGAGGAGGGCACCCGCTCCGGCATGGTCGCGTTCTCGGTGCGCGGCAGGGCCTTCGCCTCGGTGACCGGGGACGGCCGGGTGCTGCTCCGCCTTCCGGACACCGAGACCGAGGCCGCGGTGGCCGCGCACCCGACCGGGGAGCGGTGGGTGCGGGCGGGCACGCCCGTCGGCTTCGGCGTGCCCCTGTCCGACGTGAACGGCCAGGACCTCAACGCCCTGGTCCGGCGGGCCTGGCTGTCCCGTGCGCCCCAGCGGCTGGCGGCGTCGGCCGAGGCCGCCGCGTCCGCGGTCCCGGGTGAGGTGGGGGACCTGCCCAGGGCCATCGGCGCACCGGCGACCCGGGCGCTCGCGGGGGCCGGACTGACCACCCTGGAACAGGTCGCCGCGCTCACCGAGGCCGAGCTGGGCGCGCTGCACGGGGTCGGGCCCAAGGCGGTGCGGATCCTGCGCGAGGCCCTGACCGAACGCGGGCTGTCCCCGCGCTGAGCGGGCCGGATGCCGGTCGGCGCCGGACGGGAGGGCGCGGGCCCCGGCACGGCCGGTGTTCCGGCGGGCCGGGGCGGGCGGTCCGCGTTCCCGTACGAGCCGGGTGCGGTGAGGCGTTCGCGGGTCCTGGCCGACCCTGGCCCCGCGGGACCGGGGGCGGCGGGTGCCGGTCGGCGCGCCCTCTGACGTGGTGGGGCGCTTCGGCGGGCCGGACCGCCTACGGATCAGGCCGCTCCGCCGGACCGGTCCGGCAGCCCGGCGGCGCGTCGCAGGCGCGCGAACTCCCCGATGAGCGGCCCCAGCTGCCAGTGCGCGTTGCGACCGCTGGGGTTGGGCAGCAGCCACACCCGGGCGCCGCCGATCTCCGCGTCCTGGGGACCCACCGCCGCGCGGCGCTCGGCGAAGGCCTCCCGGTAGGCCGTCACGCCCAGGACGGCCAGCCACCGGGGCCGCCACCGCAGGACCTTCTCCCGCAGTCTGCGCCCGCCCTCCACGTACTCCTCCCGGTCCAGCTCGTCCGCCTGGGCCGTGGCCCGCTCGACGACGTTGGTGATGCCCAGGCCCAGGGACAGCAGTTCGTCCTCCTCATCCGGCCTGAGCTGGCGCGGGGTGAAGCCGGACCCGTGCAGGGAGGGCCAGAAGCGCGTACCCGGCTTGGCGAAGTGGTGCCCGACCGCGCCCGAGGTCAGGCCGGGGTTGATCCCGCAGAAGAGCACGCTCAGGTCCTCGGCGATCACGTCCGGGACCAGCCTGTTCCGGGCCGCCTCCAACTCCGCCTTGCTCGGGCCGGGCCTGCGCGGTGCGGAGCGTGCGCGCGCACGCGCGGCCCCGGCCTTCGCTCCGCCCTTCGCCGCGCCCTCGGCTCGTCCACTCGCGGAATCCATGTGCCACCCTTCCGTGTGCGCTGTAGGTGACGCGGGCGACCGCGTCGCTGTCGCGGTCACCTGCCCGGGACCACTGTGCCCCAAGCACCGGAAGGGGTGAGCGCCCTCCCCGGGAACGGCGCTAGGCCTCCACCGCGGGCAGCAGGCGCAGCACCAGCGGGGCCGAACGCGGCTCGGGCAGTTCGGCGCCGTCGAGGACGACCAGACCGGCCCCAGGAGGCACGGGAGCCTTCGACCCCTCCCCGGGAGGGACCCGGCGGAACCGGAACTCGGGTTCGCCGACCTCCTCGCGCATCGCCGCCTCGTCCTCGGGTCCGGGCTGCCGCGCGGTCGAGCGGCTGGTCCGCCCCACCGCCTCCGGGGGGCCCGGGGCGGCGCCACCCCCTTGCGGCCTGGGCGGTGGCGTCCCGGGCACCAGCCACAGCGTCTCGCCGGGCGTGCACAGCCCGGCGAGCAGGCCGGGCAGGGTGTCTTCGGGGCCGGTGAGCCGCAGCGACGCGCTGCGGCCCTCGACCAGCCGTCCCAGGGCGGTGGCCTGCCCGTCCGAGAGCGCGACCGCCTCCAGCAGTTCCGCGGCCTCCTCCACCGGTGTCGCCGCCGAGGTGCCGCGCCGCAGCGGCCACCGGGGGAAGACCGGCCGGGGCCAGACGTAGGGCAGACCGCCGGGCGTGCCGGGGAACAGCGGTGCGTAGTGCGCCGGGTCCTTGTACACCAGGGCCGAGCGGTGCGACAGGTGCAGCGCGTCGTTGCCCAGCCACGGCGGGAGCATGTCGCGCTCCCACAGTTCCTCCTCCTCGGGGACGCGGTCCCCGGTGAAGGCCAGCAACGAGGGCAGCACCGAGTCGGCGTACCCGCGGCGGCGCCACTCGCGGCACACCGCCACCCCGTAACCCACCAGCGCGGGCACGAAGCCGCGCCACATCGCCACGGCGGGGTGGCGTTTCCACCCGTACTCGGGCCACACCAGGGCCCGCAGCACCTGCATGGTCTCCACCCGCTGCTTGCCCAGTCTGCGGTCGTCCAGCGCCCGCGCGCACTCGGCGAACCCTGGGTGGGGCAGGAAGGTCTGCATCGTCCCCCCGTCCGGCCCGCGGCGTTCTCGCCGGTCAGGCCTCTCGTGCGGTCCGCTACCCGTCCGCCGCCGGTGCTACCCCTGTCGCCGGTTCACCCCTCCTCGGTCAGTGCCCCTGCACCCTGCGTCCACCGGTCCGACCGGCGTCGGTGTCGCCTTCCCACCGGTCCGGTCGTGCCCGCCGGTCCGGCCGCACCCGTGCGGTGTCGCCCGTCCACCGCGCCGTTCCGGCCCCTCATCCCCGTGCGGTGTCGCCCGTCCACCGGTCCGGTCGCGCCCGTGCGGTGCCACCCCTCCACCGCCGCGCTCCGGCCGCCCCACCACTCCATGCGGTGCCCGACCGGCGTTCTCACCCACCTCTCACCTTCACCCCTGACCACGCGCCTACCAGGGGTTGCCGTTCCGGCTCTCAGGAACCTCTCAGGAAGTTCTCCGCCTCTTCGCAGGGGCGTCGGGTTGTGTCCTTCCCGTCGTCACCACCACCAGGACAGGAGGCACCGTGGTAGCACTACGCCACCCCGGTCCCGCCGGGAACGCCGGGCACGCCGCGAAGGCCGCACCGGCCGGTACTCCGACCGGGCCCGCCACCGGGGACCGGCTGAGGGCGCCGAGCAGGCTCCACGCCTTCAACCGCTACGAACTCAAGTACCTCGTCCCCGCCGACCAGGCCCGGGACGTACGCGCCGAACTCACCGCGCGCATGCGGGCCGACCGCAACGCCGGGCCCGACGGCTACGGCGTGTGGAGCCTGTACTACGACACCGACCGGCTGCGCTTCTACCACGAGAAGATCGAGGGCCTGAGGTTCCGCCGCAAGCTGCGCGTGCGTCGCTACGGCGAGGTCGGTCCGGCCGCCGAGGACACCCCCGTCTCCGTCGAGATCAAGCAGCGCGTCAACCGCGTCACCCAGAAGCGCCGCGTCCTGCTGCCCTACCACCTGGCCCGCGACCTGTGCGACCGGCGCGTGCGCGTGGAGCACCCCGGCGCCGACCAGGCCTTCGTGGACGAGGTCCTCGACCTCGTGCACCGCCTGGACCTGCGCCCGACCGCGATGACCGGGTACCGGCGCGAACCCTACGTCGGCACCGGCTCCGACCTGGGACTGCGGGTGACGCTGGACCACCGGGTGCGCGGGCGCGACCGCGACTTCGACCTGCGCGCCGAGGCCGAGAGCCGCTACATCATCAGCCCGCACCTGGCGGTCATGGAGGTCAAGGCCAACGAGCGCGCCCCCTACTGGGTCACCGACATGGCCGCCCGCTTCGGCCTCCAGGTGCAGCGCGTCTCCAAGTACTGCCAGAGCGTGGAGGCCCACGGCCTGGCCCCGCGCTCGGTCTTCCACCTGCCCGAGGAGGACGTCGTGGCGGAGGCGCGTCCGCTCGGTTCCGTGGTCGAAGAGCCTCCACCCGTCCCCGTGGCCGGGGGCGCGTCCTCCGGCCCCCGTTCCTGAACCCCGGTTCCCACCCGCTTCGTAAAGGCACACCCGCACCATGAACCTCGATTTCGGCGTCACCGACCTGTCCGGCACGTTCAGCGTCATGGACGTGGTCCTGTCCCTGACCCTGGCGTTCGTCACCAGCCTCGTGGTGGCCTGGACCTACCGCGCCACCCACCGCAACATCAGCTACTCGCAGAGCTACGTCCACACGCTGATCGTCCTGGGCATGCTCATCGCCCTGATCATGCTGGTGGTGGGCTCCAACATCGCCCGCGCCTTCGCCCTGGTCGGCGCGCTGTCGGTGGTGCGCTTCCGCAACGCCGTCAAGGAGACCCGCGACGTCGGGTTCATCTTCCTGGTGATGGGCGTGGGCATGGCCTGCGGCACGCGCTTCTACACGCTGGCGGTCATCGCCACCGTGGTCATCTGCGCGGTCGTGCTGCTCATGCACCGCTTCAACTGGTTCGCGCTCAACGTGCAGCGCCAGGTGGTCAAGGTCCAGGTCCCCGCGGACGGCGACGACTACGGACCCGTGATCGACGACGTGCTCATCCGCTTCACCGACGAGTACGAACTGATCAGCACCGAGACCGTGCGCGGCGGCTCCCTCCTGGAGACGGCCTACACCGCACGGCTGAAGAAGGGCGTCAAGCCCGGCGACGTCGTCCAGCGCCTGCGGGAGGTCAACGCGGGGCAGAAGGCGACCGTCCTGACCGGCTACGACCAGACGGACCTGTGACATGCGCGGACTCGATGATGAGGAGGGCGGCGGCGACACCGCCGCCGGGCGGCGCCAGCGCGGGCCCGCGCGTCTGCGGCACCGCCTTCCGGTGCGCCTGCGACAGCACTGGAGGAGCACCGCCGTCGTGTGCGCCGCGCTGCTCGCCCTGGTCCTGGTCTTCGGAGAGGCGCGGGTGCGCCCCTACGTCACCTCCGAGTTGGTCTCGCAGGACGCCGTCACCCAGGACATCGAGGGCGAGGGCGACCTGTTCGACGGCGGAGAGCACACGATCGAGGTGAGCTTCGACCAGACCGAGTACGCCGACATGATGAGCACCTTCCGCGAGGAGGGCGAGAAGGAGTACATCCGGGCCGACGCCACCATCGACGGCACCACCGTCGAGGACGTCGGACTCCGCCTCAAGGGCAACTCGACCCTGATGAGCCTGCGCGGCGACTCCGGGGCAGGGGCGGCGCCCGGCCAAGGGGGTCGGCAGCGGGAGGGGACCGGTACGGACACCGGCGCCGAGGGCGCCGGCGGTGCCGCTGACGGGACGACCGGCGCGGCGGCCGACACCGGGGGCGAACAGGGAACCGGTCCGGGCGGCGGGGGAGCGGCCGGGCCGGGCTCGGTCACCCTGTCCGAGGACGAGCCGGAGAACCTCCCCTGGCTGATCAGCTTCGAGGAGTTCGTCTCCGGCCGGGCCTACCAGGGGCACACCGAGATCGCCCTGCGCCCGGCGACGGCGACCTCCGACACCGCGCTCAACGAGGCCCTGGCCCTGGAGCTGACGGCGGCGGCCGGGCAGACCAGGCAGGACTACACGTTCACCTCGTTCGCGGTCAACGGCGGCGAGGAGGTGCCGCGCCTGCTGCTGGACGCGCCCGACGCCGCCTGGGCCGACGGGTACGGGGACGGCGTGCTCTACAAGGGCCGCGCCGGAGGCTCCTTCGACTACCTGGGCGGGGACGCCACCGACTACGAGGAGGCCTTCGACCAGGTCAACGGCGAGGGCGCCCACGACCTCCAGCCGGTGATGGACCTGCTGCGGTTCGTGGCCGAGTCCGACGACGAGGAGTTCGCCCGCGAGCTGGACGAGCACCTGGACACCGAGTCCTTCGCCCGCTACCTCGCGCTCCAGAGCCTGATGTCCAACAGCGACGGCATGGACGGCCCGGGCAACAACTACTACCTGTGGTACGACACCGCCCAGGAGCGGTTCACCGTCCTGTCCTGGGATCTGAACCTGTCCTTCGGCGGTATGGGCGGCATGGTCGGCGGTGGGGGAGCGATGCCGGAGGGGGCGCAGCTCCCCGGCGGGGGCACACCCCCCGAGGGGACGGAACCGCCGGAGGGCATGGAGGCGCCCGGGGGGATGCCCGCGCCAGGAGAAGGGGAGGCGGTCGGGGGCGGCATGTCCATGGGCGGCAGCGGGGCGCTCAAGGAGCGCTTCCTCGCCGACGAGGGCTTCCACCGCCTCTACGAGGAGGTCTACGCCGACCTCTACCAGGACCTCGTCGGGAGCGGCACCGCCACCGAACTCCTGGAGTCGGCCGTCTCCCGGGCCGGGGCCGCTGGCGACGCGGGGGCCGACGCCGCGGGCGAGCAGCTCGCCGAGCGGATCGCCGCCGTCTCCCCGGCAATCGAGTGAGGCGGGCCCCGCGGGCCTCCCGCGCGCGAAGCCCGCGGGTCCCTCCGCGCCAGCCGAGATTGAAGACGGCCCGTGCCTACGATCCAGGCGTCATGCGGCGCACCATGGAAGTCATGCAAGGTCTGCGTGATGAAGCTCTGGGCTTTGGCCACCGCTCGTGCTCATAGCCGGAATGACCACGTCCGAGCCGGCCACCGGCACCTCTTACACACGCCCCGGTGCTTGCTGTGCTGTGTCCAGTACGGGAACCGCGTTTCCCGGGGCGTCCAGCCACGCCTGCTGACCGTGTGGTGTGACCGTCACACCGAACCGTGTGTGCGAGGGCTTGCCCGCATCCACCCACCATCGGTGGGACGACTCCAGTTCCGTGAACAGCCTTCGTGGTCCGTGCTGGCGCACGGCATACCCGGCACTCTCAGGTTCGACGCGCCATGACGCCCACGACCGCGAACCCGGGTCCATCAGGCAGACCGTGTACCGCTCAGAGGCGGGATCGTCGTGGTCGTAGACCAGAGTCGACGTCATTCCCGGAACACGCAGGCCTATCGCGAAGCTGGCGTCGAAGTCACCCACGGGCTCATAGGGGTGCAACCGCGTACTCGCTTCACTGACGTCGTGTTCGGCCCGTACCCGGTCCTCGACGGAGCCGTGCGGGGGGCGTTGGGCCCGCGTCCACATGAACGCGGCATCGCCGTCGAAGCGGCCCACCGCCACCCCGCGGTCGACCTTGAGCCGCAGCAGTGCCCCGCTGTGGAAGGCCGCGCCGAACGGAACAACCACAATCCCGCCTGGTCGGGTCTGTTCCACCCAGGCATAGGGGACGGTGCCGACGGCCGCGGTCGCCACAACCCGATCGAACGGGGCCCGCGGCGGGTACCCCTTCTCTCCGAAGGCACCCGCCTGCTCGTGTCAGCCATGAACGCTCAGATCCACAACTATGCCGCGTCCGGCGAAGAACTCCCCGAAGGTCTTCGCTGCCAGGGCCGCGGACCGGGAGGCGGGAGTGTGGCCCGAGGGGTTGCGCAGGTGCACCAGGCCCTCGCGGTGGCCCACGACCAGCACCAGGTGCCCACCCCTGCCGGGTGCGGCCAGGCGCGGTCGCCGGATCTCCTTGTGGACCGAGGCGATGACCATACGCCCCCGGTCGAGTTCGTCGAGCACGTCCGCCACCCCCATGCCGGTGCGCACCCGCGCCTCCAGCCCGTGGGTTCGGCGTACGTGGTCGACGAAGGGAGCGTAGACCAGCCCGTGAATGCTGCCGTCGGCGCGTTCGACGTAGCCGCCCGCGGCGCGCACTTGGCGCACCAGGTGCATCAGCGGCGGCGCCCACCCGTCCCGGTGGATCAGGACCATGCGCAGGCACACTGTTCCGCAGGCGTGTCCGCACCAGCGGCCGTACTCGGCCCGGTCGGCCGCTCCGGAGGAGGCCCACCGCGGGTCCCGGCCGGAGTCGTGTCCGCGGTAGGCGATCGCCTCGATCAACTCTGCGGAGGCGTACTGGGTGAGGGGCTCCACGTCCTCGTGCAGTGTGTCCCGTCCCTGGCATGCCAGACACCCCACTGTGCGCCCCGCTTCCTTCGGTGACCACGACGGGGTCGAGCGTAACGAATCGCTGGGCCAAGGCGGGGCTGACTAGAAGTATCGCCAACCCGCGATCGTAGGCGGCACGCAGCCCACGAGCGATCGAGCTCTTGCCCGACCCCGAGTTGCCGCGGACCACCAGCAGACGGGTGCGGGGGCTTCCCGTGGAGGTCATGGCCGCGACCTTACCGATCACCCGCCGCAGGCGGACCACCTTCATCGGAACAGGGATCAGGAAAAAGCCGCACGCCCGATGGTGCCCGTGGTTGCACAGCCTCGTGCCTGGAACCGGCCGACGGGCGCACGGTGCCAATGCGCAACGAGCAGTCATCCGAATATACGTATGATGCGTTCAGCGATCTGGCGTACCGTACCGGGCGGGTTGTGCGGGCTCGCTGCTCCGGACGGGCCCAGCTGGAAGAACCACCCCAGTGCGACCAGGCGACGAAAGCCACGGACCCGTGCACCCTCGCCTTGGGCCAGGGGGATGTGAGCTAGGAGCAGATCCGTATCCAGGGAACCGTCGATACGGGAGATGTGCTCGACGAGCTCGCCGATTTCGAAGGCCCGGTCCGTGCGCCCGGAGTCCTCCCAGTCGACCAGCCGCACACACCTGGTGTCCTGGTCCCACAGCAGATTCGCGTGGTTGCCGTCGGCCAGCCCCAGGACGGGCGGGTAAGGATTGGCCAGGAGCTCGTCGGGTTCGGTGGTGGCCAGCCACTCTGTTGCCTGAACGCGGGCCTCCCGGACCAACGCATCGTTTCCGAGGTCGGGGCAAGCATCGGCCAGAGCACGGACCTTGGCCACGGCCGTGGCCGGCCCCCAAGCTGCGGGCGCGATCGTCTCCACCACCGCGGTCGGGATCTGGTGCAGCCGCGCTAGAGCTGCGGTGAGCGCGATGACCTGCTCGTCTGTGGCGCGCTGCCCGCGCAGGACACGACCAGGCAATCGGCTCATCACGATGGTGGGCGGATCACCGGCCAGGTCCGCCGTCACCGGACGGGGAGCCAGACCGGGCGCGTAGCGGTTCAGGACCGTCAACGCGGCCCACTCCCGATAGGGCTCCCCCCGTCTCCAACCGGTGTAGCGCTTGGTCACCAGGTCGCCGTTGAACTCCAGGTGGTGGGTACTGAAGCCGGTGGCCACTGCGTGTCTCGTTCCGGGTGTGATGGAGGCTCTGACATGTCCTGAGTTTGGTGGAGCCGTGTTTCCGGATTCTCAGGTCACGGTGCTCGGTTTTTCGTTCTCGAACTCTAATAGCTGCGCAACGGCCCCGGATCGGTCCTTCCCGGGCGCCGACCGTGTCCCCGGGGGGCTCCCCCCGGGGACACGGGAGGGGTCAGACCCCGAACGCGGCGGGGTAGCCGATGGTGCCGGTCGGGACGGGGCGGTCACCGTCCAGGGCCATGGCCATCATGGCCTCGTCGGGAACCTCGAAGGGCGCCCGGATACCGAAGCGGGAGGCCGGGGTGAAGCCGAACCGCGGGTAGTAGTCGGCGTGGCCCAGGACGAGGACGAGGTTCTCCCCCATGGCCCGGGCGGCGCCCAGGCCAGCGCGGATCGCGGCCGAACCGGCCCCGGTGCGCTGGGCGGAGGGCGCCACCGCGCACGGGGCCAGGGCGAGGGCGGGTTCGCCGTCGACGTGGCAGCGGCTGAGCAGCGCGTACCCGACCGGAGTGCTCTCAGGGGTCGTGGCGACCATCGACAGGCCCTCGATCCACGCCCCGGGGTCGGCGCGCAGGGCGTCGACGATGTCGGCCTCGGCTTCGGTGGGGAAGGCCGCCAGGAGGATGTCGCGGATGGCGGGGATGTCGTCGGCGGTCTCGGTGCGGGTGGTCCAGGTGGTCATGGTTCCGTTCTCGGTGTCGTCGTGGGGTCGGAGCGGGTGGGCGGCGTCGGCGCCCCGGCGGGTGTCGTCGGTGTCCTTCACCGCTGGCGATCCCGGAACCGGTAGGTGGCGCGCAGGTGCCGGGTGATGTCCTTCCTGGCGGCCTCGCGGTCGGCGCGCAGCCTCGCGTCGGTGCGGGAGGCGGCGTAGGCGTTCTCCCGGAGCAGCTGGTGGTAGCTGTCCAACCTGCGGTGGGGGATCTCTCCCGTCTCGACGGCGGCCAGCACCGCGCAGCCCGGTTCGCTCGTGTGGGAGCAGTCGGTGAACCGGCACTCCTGCGCGAGGTGCTCGATCTCGGCGAAGGTCTGTTCCAGGCCTCCCCGGGCGTCGTGCAGGCCGATCGCCCGCAGGCCGGGAGTGTCCAACAGCACGCCCCCGCCGGGCAGCGGGAGCAGCTCCCGCCGGGAAGTGGTGTGCCGTCCCTTGCCGTCCGCCTCCCGGACGGCGCCGGTGGCCAGCAGGTCCTGGCCCAGCAGCCGGTTGCCCAGGGTGGACTTGCCCGCCCCGGAGGGGCCGAGCAGCACGACGGTGCCGTTGAGGGCGGCGGTCAGGACGTCCAAGCCCTGCCCCGTCTCGGCACTGGTGACCAGCACGTCCACACCGGCGGCCACCTGTGACACCTGTTCCTGCGCCGAGGGCAGGTCCGCGCACGCGTCGGCCTTGGTCAGGACCACGACCGGTTGGGCGCCGCTCTCCCACGCCAGGGCGAGCATGCGTTCGGTGCGGCCGTGCTTGAGCGGTGCGGCCAGGGAGACCGTCACCACGACGGTGTCGACGTTGGCGGCCAGGAGCTGGCCGTGCGAGGTCCGTGAGGCCGAGGCGCGCACCAGGGTGGTGCGTCGCTCCAGGACCTCGTGCAGGAGCGGTGCGGCGCCGGTGAGGGGGCGCAGGGCCGCCCAGTCGCCGGTGCACGGCGCCGTCAGCGGATCGCTCCGGTCCGCGGCGCCGGGGATGTCCGCGCGGACGGTTCCGGTGTCGGTGACGGCTTCGCACGAGCCGCGGTCGGCCCGGACGACGCGGGCCGGGATCAGCCCGTCGGCGCGATGGGGGGTGAAGGCGCGCTCGCGCGCCTGGTCCCAGCCGTAGTCCGCCAGGGAGTACGGCTGAGCATGATGCGAAAGGGATTGAGACAACGTAGAGACCCTAGAAAAGGGGCCCCGATGAGCACGGAGTACTGCCTCCTGGGAGCTGTCAGGGCTCCGACAGGGGGATCAGCGTCAGGTCAGACCGGGGCCCGGGACGTGAGGATGGTCCGACGGGCGCCGCGCAGGGCAGCGGCCTTCACCGCAGACATCAACTCACCTCCCACTTCTGGTCCCGCAGCCGACCGGGTTGTCTCTGCGCCGACGATGGTAGCACGGAGGCGGGAAGCCCTCGGCCCCGCCGAGGATGCGGTGGGGTCCGGGCGCTTCGGTCAGACCGGTGAGCATGCCGGTCAGCGGCCCGCCGATCCCCTCCCGGCCGGCCCGCGTCCGGGGCAGCGGCAGGAGGCGGCGGGGAAGCTCGGCGCCCGTGCACACGACGGGGCCGCCCCCGTTCCACGCGGTCAGCTCGAACGGGCGGGAGGTGTCGGTGACGAGACCATCCCGTCGGCCGGGCCTTGGACGAATCGTTCCGAGGGGTCAGCCCAGCGGCAGCACCACGGTGAAGACGCAGCCCCCTCCCGGCGGCGACTCGACGGTGACGTAGCCGTCGTGGGCGGCCACGAAGGCCGCGCTGATGGCCAGGCCCAGCCCCGTCCCGGCCCGCTCGCGGGGCCCGTCCGCCCGGTAGAACCGGTCGAACACCCGGGGCAGCTCCCCGGCGGGGATGCCGGGTCCCTCGTCGCGTACCGCTATGACCGCCACCTCCGCCACCCCCGGCGGTAGCGCGCCCGCGCGGGCCGGTCCCGGAGGCGGCGGGTCCTGGGTCCGGTTCACCGACACCCGCACCGGCGTGCCCTCGGGCGTGTGGGTCAGGGCGTTGCCGACGAGGTTCTCCAGCACCTGGCGGATCCGGTCGCCGTCGCCCACCGCCCGCACGGGCCCCTCGGCCTCCAGCGCCACGGGCGTGCGCGGGGCCCGGGCCCGGGCGCTGAGCACCACCCGTTCCGCGATGGCGACCAGTTCCATGTCGGAGTGCTCCAGCCGCGGCGCCTCGTCCAGGCGTGAGAGCGTCAGCAGGTCGTCCACCATGCTCCCCATCCGCCCGGCCTCGTCCTCGATCCGCGACATCCACCGGTCCGCCCGGGCGTCCTCGGCGACCAGCCCCCGACCCCTGCCCTGCCGGTACAGCTCGGCGAACCCCCGGATCGAGGACAGCGGCGTGCGCAGCTCGTGGGAGGCGTCCGCGACGAAGCGCCGCGTCGTCTCGACCGCGCGGTCCCGCTCGCCCAGGGCCCGGGTCAGCTCACCGAGCATCGTGTTGAGGGAGGCACCCAGCCGACCCGTCTCGGTGGCCGGGTCCTGGAGCGGGATCCGCCGGTCCAGGTCGCCCCCGGCGATGGCCCGCGCCGTGGACTCGATCTCCCGCAGCGGCCGCAGCTGGAACCGCACGATCGCCGCGGTACCGAACCCCACGGCCGCCAGCACCACCAGTCCCGTCACGGCCTCGATGAGCACGAGCCGGTCGAGCGTGCCCTCGATCCCGTCCAGGGACTGGGCGGTCATGAGGACGCCGCCGTCCTCCCGGGCCGTGGTCAGCACCCGCCAGTCGCCCTCGCCCCCGGTTCCGGGCAGCGTGAACGGCTCCCCGGACCGCGCCCGCAACTCCTCGGCCGGTACCGCCGACACGTCCGGCAGACCGTCGTCGGAGCCGGTCTGTCCCACGCTGTCCACCACGTCGCCGTCGGCGTCGATCACCAGCGTGCGCAGGTCGGTGGGCAGCGGAGGCGGCTGCGCCCCGACAGGCGGCTCCACCCGCTCGGCCGCGTACCGGGGCGCGGGCAGGGTCCGCAGCCGGTGGTCGACCTCCTCGGTCAGCGAACGCTGGAGCAGCAGGGTGGCGACCGCGCCGAAGGCGGCCAGGCACACGGCGGCCAGGCACAGCACCGCCAGGGGGATCCGGCCGCCCAGGCCCCGTGGCCAGCGGAGCCCGCGGCGGCCGCTCACCCGTTCCCCCCGGCCGCCAGGCGCAGGCTGTAGCCCACGCCCCGCACGGTGTGGATCAGGGCGGGGCGGCCCGCGTCGACCTTGCGGCGCAGGTAGCTGACGTAGGTCTCCACGACGCGGATGTCGTCGCTCTCCCCGCCCCACACCCGGTCCAGGATCTGCGCCTTGCTGACGACCTTGCCCGCGTTGAGCATGAGGTAGCGCAGGAGCGCGAACTCGGTGGGCGAGAGCCGTACCGGCGCTCCCGCGCGGCGCACCTGGTGCCCCTCCTCGTCCAGTTCCAGGTCGGCGTAGCGCAGGGGCTCGGCGCCCTCGGAGCCGCGGCGGCCCGACCTGCGCAGGATCGCGTTCAGCCGCAGCACGACCTCCTCCAGGCTGAAGGGCTTGGTGACGTAGTCGTCGGCGCCGGCCCGCAGGCCCGCCACCCGGTCCTGGACCGTGTCGCGCGCGGTCAGGAACAGCACCGGCAGGCCGGGCACGACCCCGCGCAGGTCACCGGCCAGGTCCAGGCCGCTGCGGCCGGGCAGGGTCACGTCCAGGACGGCGATGTCGGGGGTGAACCCGTCCAGCGCGCCCAGGGCGGCCTCCGCGTCGGGCGCGCCGCGCGTGGCGAAGCCGCTCAGCTCCAGGGAGGCGGTGAGCAGTTCGAGGATGTTGGGCTCGTCCTCGACGATGAGGGCCCGGGCCGCCGGAGCGGCGGTGCCGGAGGGCGCGTGGGGCATGCGGGAGTCCTGAAGGTTCGTGGTGCGTACGAACACGAAAGGTTACGGGCCGTGGGCAAGAGTTCGGTGAGAACCCTCCGGCATCAGGAGACACCGCCGTGCGGGTCACTGGAACGGTTGACGCACCGCGACGCGCGGTATACCGCTGGTACACGTTCGGGACCGGGAGGGTTGGTCGTATGGGTGGTGTCCACGGGTTTTCCGCAGGTCGGGTCCGCGCAACCCGGCCGGGGGATTCGCCTGGGTCCACGGCCGGACCCAGGCCGCCCGTGCCTCCAGGCCCCGGGGCCGTCAGCGGATCGACCGCGCCCACAGCCGACCCCGGGGAACCCGTACCCGGGCCCGCGTCCCAGGCCGCGTCCCCCGGGCCCACACCCCTCGTATCCGAGGCTCGGCCTGACGCACCCACCCGGGCCCGCCGCCTCCGGGCGGGCGCCGCGTGATCGTCATCGGCCTGTCCTCGGGAACCTCGGCCGACGGCATCGACGTCGCCGCCGCCCGCTTCGCCCTGGACGGGGACCTCGTCCTCCTGACCCCGCTGGGGCACCGCACCGAGCCCTATCCCGGCGCCCTGCGGGAGGAGATCCGCAGTGTCCTCCCCCCGGCCCGCACGACCATGGAGGCCGTCTGCCGGCTCGACACCCGCATCGGCCGGGCGTTCGCCGACGCGGCGCTGCGCGCGGTCGGTGAACTCGCCGGGGGACGGGCCGACCTGGTGGCCTCGCACGGCCAGACCCTGTTCCACTGGGCCGATCAACGGGCCGACGGCGCCACGGTCCACGGCACCCTCCAACTGGGCCAGCCCGCCTGGATCGCCGAGGCCACCGGCCTGCCCGTGGTCTCGGACCTGCGCACGGCCGACGTGGCCGCGGGCGGTCAGGGCGCGCCGCTGGCCAGCCTGCTCGACGCCCTCCTGCTCGGAGCGCGCCCCGAACCCACCGCCGCCCTCAACCTCGGCGGCATCGCCAACGTCACCGTCCTGCGGGGCGGGGAGGCGCCGCTGGCCTTCGACACCGGCCCCGGCAACGCCCTGCTCGACGCCGCCGCGCGCCGGGTGAGCGGCGGCCGCGCCGACTTCGACGCCGACGGGGCCCTCGCCCGCTCCGGCCGCCCCGACCCCGCCCTGCTCAAGCACCTGCTCGCCGAGCCCTACTACCGCCTGCCCCCGCCCAGGACCACCGGGCTGGAGCTGTTCGGTCCCGGCTACCTCGACGCGGCGCTGCGCGCCACCGGCACGCCCGACGACGCGGACCTGATGGCCACCCTGGTCGAACTCACCGCCGCCACCGTCGCCGACGCGCTGCGCCCCCACGGCGTGGTCGAGGTGCTCGCCTCGGGCGGCGGCACCCGCAACCCGGTCCTCATGGAACGCCTCGCCGACCGGCTCCGACCGGCGAGGCTGGCCGCGTTCGACGCCCTGGGGCTGGACAGCGACGCCAAGGAGGCCTACCTGTTCGCGCTGATCGGCTTCCTCACCTGGCACGGGCTCCCCGGTTCCGTGCCCTCCTGCACCGGAGCCCGCCGTGCGCCGGTGGCCGGGCGCCTCACGCCGGGCGCCTCACCGCTCCGGCTCCCCGAACCCGCGGCCACCGTCCCCGCGCGCCTGCGCGTGGAGGCACGGGACCGGCGGGCCCCCGCCCCCCATCACCCGGAGTAGCGCAGTGCAGACAATCGACCTCGTGGTCATCGCGGTGTACCTGCTGGGATCGGCCTGGCTCGGCCTCAGGCTCTCCGGCCGACAGCGCGATATCAAGGACTACTTCATCGGCAACCGGCAGCTGCCCTGGTGGGCGGTGTGCCTGTCGGTGGTGGCCACCGAGACCAGCGCCCTGACCGTGATCAGCATCCCCGGCGTGGCCTACCTGGGCAACGTCACGTTCCTTCAGGTGGCGGTCGGCTACCTGATCGGGCGGGTGGTCGTGGCCTTCGTGCTGCTGCCTCGCTACTACCGGGGCGAGATGACCACGGCCTACGCCTACCTCGGCATCCGCTTCGGCCGCGGCATGCAGGGCACGGCCTCGGTCGCGTTCCTGTTCACGCGGCTGCTCGCGGACGGGGTGCGGCTGTTCGCGGCGGCCATCCCCGTCAAGATCATCCTGGACTCCTACGGGGTGGACCTGTCCTACTTCGCGATCATCGCCCTGCTGGGCGTGGTCACGGTCCTGTACACCTTCGTCGGCGGCATCCGGGCCGTGGTCTGGGTGGACGTCCTGCAGATGGCGGTGTACGCGGTCGGCGGCGTCGTCGCCCTGGCGGTCATCGCGGGCGGCCTCGACGTGAACTTCCTGGCGGTGGCCGCCGACGCGGGCAAGACCCAGTTCCTCGACTTCACCTCGAACCCGGTCTCGGCCCCCTACGCGACGGTCACCGCGGTCCTGGGCGGCGCCCTGCTCTCCACCGCCTCCCACGGCGCCGACCAGATCATCGTGCAGCGGCTGCTGGGCTGCCGCAGCCTGCGCGACGCCCAGAAGGCGGTGATCGGCAGCGCCGTCGTGGTGTTCTTCCAGTTCGCCCTGTTCCTGGCCGTGGGCCTGGCGCTGTACGCCTACTACGAGGGCGCCTCGGTGGAGGAGCTGGGCCTGGCCAACTCCGACGAGCTCTTCCCGACGTTCATCGTGGAGGGGCTGCCGGCCGGCCTGTCGGGCCTGCTGCTGGCGGGGATCCTGGCCGCGGCGATGAGCACTTTGTCGTCCTCACTGTCGGCGCTGTCCTCCTCGACCATGGCCGACCTGTACGAGCGGTTCAGCAGGCGCACGCTCACCGACGCCCAGGGCCTGCGGCTGGGCAGGCTGTTCACCCTCGGCTGGGGGCTGGTCTTCATCGGGGCGGCGGCGATGTTCACCGGCACCGACAACCCGGTCGTGGAGCTGGGCCTGTCCGTGGCCAGCCTGACCTACGGCGGCCTGCTGGGCGCGTTCTTCCTGGGACTGTGGGTGCGCCGGGCCCGCCAGCTCGACGCGATCGTCTCCTTCGCGGTCGCGGTGGCCACCATGGTCTGGCTGTTCCTCTTCCAGCCCGACCTGGTCGGCTTCACCTGGTACACGGCGATCGGCACGACCATCGTGCTGGGCCTGGGCTACCTGCTGTCGCTGCGCCACCGCGACGCCGCGCCCCGCCCCGGGGAGGCGCCGGGGGAGCCCTCCGACGCCGGAACCGGGGAGGGTTCCGGCGCCGCGACCGGCCGGGCGCCCCGCGCGGAGGGCGAGCCCACCCCGGCGGACGAGGGGGAGCGGCCCTGACCCCCGCGGCGCGGGCGGATCAGGAGACGCGTTCGACGATCCACGAGACCAGCGCGTCGTGGCCGTGCCCGCTGACGTGGTCGTGCAACCCGTCCTCGGCGACCGCGGCACCGCACAGCGGGCACCCCGGGGGCTCCTCGACGGGGGTCTCCTCCACGGGCGCGCCCCGGTCGGCCGGATCGACGCCCTGGCCGCGCAGGTCGGCGTAGACGGTGTCGCGGGTCACGCCGTAGGCGTCGGCCAGCCTGGTGACGTTGCGGTGGCCGCGCCGCCAGCTCTGGGCCACGGACTCGGCGCGCACCCGGGCGGCGAAGCGCCGGATGTCCAGGGGGCTGCGGGGGGCGTCGTCGGGTTGTGCCATGCGCGCAGACTACGGCGGGTCACCGACACCGCCGTCCGGCGTGCCCGCCTCCGCGCACACGAGAGGGGCCGGTTCGGGACGACCCCCGGACCGGCCCCCGCGCACGCCGGGCTCACCCCGCGTCGACGGTCTCCTCGCGCCGCGCCTCGCGCGAACGCGCACGGGCGCGGATCCGCAGGAAGGCGACCAGGGCCACGGCGGCCACGAGGACCGCGTAGATCCCGATCGTGATCGGCCCCGCGAAGAGCACCCCCACGTCGCCCTGGCCGATGGCCAGGGCGCGGCGCAGCTCCGTCTCGGCCAGCGGACCGAGGATGACCGCGATGAGGACCGGCGCCACCGGGATCTCGTAGCGCCGCATCATGAACCCGAGCAGCCCCAGGACGATCAGCAGCCACAGGTCGGTGATGGAGTAGGACGCGGCGTACACGCCCAGCGCCGCGAAGCCGGTGATGCCCGCGTACAGGTAGCGCCGCGGGATCAGCAGCAGCTTGGCCCACAGCGGCGCGAAGGGCAGGTTGAGGATGAGCAGCATGACGCTGCCGACGAACAGGCTGGCCAGCAGCGCCCACACCAGGTCGGCGTTGCGCTCGAACAGCAGCGGACCGGGCTGCATCCCGTACTGCTGGAAGGCGGCCAGCATGATCGCGGCCGTGGCCGAGGTCGGCAGTCCCAGGCCCAGCAGCGCGCCCATCGCGGTTCCGGCGGTGGCGCTGGCGGCCGACTCGGGCGCGGCCACGCCCTCGATGGCGCCGTCGCCGAACTCGTCGGGCCGCTTGCCCCGGCGCGCCCGGAGCTGGGCGAGCTTGCGCTCGGTGCCGTAGGCCAGGAAGGTCGGGATCTCCGAGCCGCCCGCCGGGATCGCGCCGAAGGGCAGGCCGAAGCCCAGCCCGCGGATCCACGCCGGAACGGCGCGGCGCAGGTCGCGCCCGCTCAGCCAGGGAGTGCCGGTGCCGGTGATGAGCTTGTTGCCCGCGCCCCCGCCCCGGTGCACGCGCGAGACCACGTGCAGCACCTCGCCCAGCGCGAGCAGGCCCACGGTCACCGTGACCACGCTGATCCCCTCGAACAGGGAGGGGACGCCCAGGGTGAAGCGGGCCGCGCCGCTCTGGGCGTCGATGCCCACCATCGCGATGGCCAGGCCGATGGAGAGCGCGATGAGCCCGCGCACCATGGACTGGGCCACCACCGCCGAGGTGGCGACGAAGGCCAGGACCGCCAGCGCCAGGTACTCGGCCGGGCCGAAGCGCAGGGCGACGTCGATGATCACCTTGGAGAAGAAGGCCACCACCGTCGTGGCCACCACCGCGCCGGTGAACGCGCCGATGGCCGACGTGGCCAGGGCCTGGGAGGCCCGGCCCTTGAGCGCCATCCTGTGCCCCTCGATCGCGGTGGCGATCGCGGAGCTGTTGCCGGGCGTGTTCATCAGGATCGACGTGGTCGAGTCGCCGAACAGGCCGCCGTAGTACACGGCGGTGAACATGATGAAGGCCCCGGTGGGGTCCAGCTTGAACGTGACGGGCAGCAGCAGGGCGACGGCCATGGCCGAGCCCAGGCCGGGCAGCACGCCCACGGCGGTGCCCAGCAGGACGCCCACGAACGCCCACAGCAGGTTCTCGGGGGAGAGCGCGGCGGCGAACCCGCCGCCGAGCAGACTCAGCGTCTCCACTTACAGCACCCCTCCCAGGATTCCGGCGGGCAGGTTGAGGCCGAGCCCGCCGACGAAGGCGAGCTGGACCACGGACGAGTAGGCCAGCGCGACGGCGGCCTCGAACAGCGGGCGCCTGCCGCCGAAGGCCCAGGTCACGCCGTAGAACAGCAGCGCGCCGGACAGCAGCCAGCCCACCGGCTGCAACAGCAGGGCGAAGAGCGCCACCGAGCCGAGCACGGTGCCCACGGCGCGCCAGTCGCTGTGGGCGGCGGGGGCGCTCGCGGACGGGCCGCGCCCCTCGACCAGGTCGCCGACCACGCCCGCGTCGCCGCCGGGGTGGTCGGTCCCCTCCGGTTCGGGCGCCGCGGGGCGCAGGGCCACCTGGACGACCAGGGCCGCGCCGAGGACGAGCATCAGCACCGCGACGATCGCGGGGAAGAGCTGGGGGCCGGGGGAGGCCGAGTTGTCGGGCACGTGCATGGTGAGCGTCTGCACGCCCACGAACACGCCGATGCCGATGGTGAGCAGGCCGACGAAGATCTCGCTGCGCCCCCTCCACCAGGTGGGCCGCTCCTCCCGCGGCCGCGCGCCGGGCCCGCCCGGGGCGGTGGGTGTCGTGCTGTGCTGGCTCATGAAAGCCCCAGGTCCTCGGTGACGTCGGTGATGCGTTCGATCTCGGCCGCGAGGAACTCCTCGAACTCGGGGCCGCTCTGGAAGGTGTCGTCCCAGCGGTTGCGCTGGAGGGTGTCGCGCCACTCGTCGGTGCGCACCATCTCCTCCACGATCGCGGTGAGCTCCGCCCGCTCGGCCTCGGTGATGCCGGGCGGGGCCATGAACCCGCGCCAGTTGGGCAGCACCGCGTCCACGCCCTGTTCGGGCAGGGTCGGGGCGTCGATGCCCTCGACGCGCTCGTGGGCCGAGACCCCCAGGACGCGGATGTTGCCCGCCTCCACCTGGTCGCTGAACTCGTTGTAGCCCGACACGCCCACGTCGAGGCTGCCCGAGAGCAGCGAGGTGAGCGCCTGTGCGCCGCCCGCGAAGGGGATGTAGTTGACGGCCTGGGGTTCGACGCCCTGCGACTGGGCGGCCAGCCCCGCCAGGAGGTGGTCGGTGCCGCCCAGGGAACCGCCGCCGACCGCGACCGCGCCCGGGTCCTCCCGCCAGGCCTCGACGAGGTCGCCCATGTCCTCCATCGGGGAGTCGGCGGGGACCACGAAGACCTCGTAGTCGTCGGCGACGCGGGCGATGGGCACCACGTCCTCCAGGGTCTGGGCCGAGTCGTTGACGATGATGCCGCCGATCATGACGGTGCCCGTGGTCATCAGGGTCGTGGCGCTGCCCTCGCGGCGCACCGTCTGCGCCAGGCCGATGGTCCCTCCCGCGCCGGGGAGGTTGAGGACCTGGGTGTTGTCGACGATGTCGTTCACGCGCAGGGAGTGCTGCGCCTCGCGCGCCACCAGGTCCCAGCCGCCGCCGGGGTCGGCGGGGACGACGATGTCGATCCTGGCGCGGGCCTCCGACGCGTTCGTGTCGGACAGCGCGGCGTTCGTCGCGGCGGCGCCCACCAGGAGCGCGGTGGCCACGGCCCCCGACGCGCGGAGGATCCGCTGTCTGTTCATCCTTCACTCCCTTTCGGCCCACTGGTCCACCAGGTGGTCCAGCGGGACCGTTTCGTGGTCTGGGAAATCATGCGAGCCCCCGTGATCACTGTCAATGCCGATTCGAAACCTTTTGTTAACGAGTGTGTTGCGACGCACAGTCCCCTGTTGCTCCTCCCTTCTGCCCAGGCCAGTCCGTTTTCTGTCGGTGGAGGCGCTCTTCGGGGAGGGGCTGGCCGTGTGCCGCGGGGTTGCGCTACGCTGACGGCGCGATTCCACTTGGCGGTCCTTGTGAACCACCTGGTGGACCAAATGGAAGGGGGAGGGATGCCTGACGGCGACTCCGGCGGCACCGTGCGCAGCGTCGCGCGCGCCCTGGACCTGCTCGACCTGTTCGACGAGAGGAACCAGCGCTACTCCACACGGGAACTGGTGGAGCGCACCGGCCTGGCCAAGACCACGGTCCTGCGGCTGGTCGCGACCCTGGAACAGCGCGGGCTGTTGTGGACGGCTCCCGACGGCAAGGTCGGTGTCGGCCCCAGCCTGCTGCGCTGGTCGCGCCTGGCCCACGCCGTCTGGCAGGTGCCCGAGGCCGTCCGATCCGTCATGCGCGAACTCGTCGCCGACACCGCCGAGACCGTCAACCTCTACGTCCGCGCCGACGCCACCCGCGTGTGCGTGGCCAAGGAGGAGGGCCCCCAACGGCTGCGCCACGTCGTCAACGTCGGCGACGAGATGGTCCTGTGGGGCGGGGGCGCCAGCAAGGTGCTGCTCATCGGCGCGGGGGAGTCCCTGCTGCTGCGCGTGGCCGCCGCCTCCCCCCACGGCCCCGGGCACGTCAGCCGCCTGCGCGAGGAGGTGGAGCTGGCCCGCGTCCGGGGGTTCGCCGTCAGCCACGGCGAGCGTGAGCGGGGCGCCTCCGGTGTGGCCGCGCCCGTCTACGGCCCCGCCGACGGGGCGCCGGTCGCCGCGCTGGCCGTGGGCGGACCCACCGCCCGCTTCACCGACGCCGCCGTGGAGGGCTTCACCACGGCGGTGGTCGACGCCGCCCGCCGCATCACCGACATCGGGCTCGACCCCTCGGGAGGGACCGTGGGACCCGGAACACAGGAGAGACGTTGACCGACACCGACACAGGCTCCGGCTCCGAGACCGGGGAGAGGACCCTGCCGCTCGCGGGGGTGCGCGTCCTGGACATGACCAACGTCCTGGCCGGACCCTACGCCGGGTACCAGCTGGCGCTCATGGGCGCCGACGTGGTCAAGGTCGAGGTTCCCGGCTCCGGGGACCTGGCACGCCAGCTCGGCGCCTCGGCGGAGCTGAACGGACGCGGACTGGGCGCGTCGTTCCTGGCGCAGAACGCGGGCAAGCGCTCCCTGACCCTGGACCTGAAGACCCCCGGCGGCCGGGAGACCATGACCCGCCTGGTGCGCCGCTCCGACGTGCTCTTGGAGAACTTCCGACCGGGCGTGCTGGAGCGCCTGGGCTTCGGCTGGAAGGACCTGAGCGCGATCAACCCCGGCCTGGTCTACTGCGCGGTGTCCGGGTTCGGCTCCGACGGCCCCCTGAGCGGGCGCCCGGCCTACGACCAGATCATCCAGGGCCTGTCGGGGATGATGAGCACCACCGGCACGCCCGGCACCGGCCCCCTGCGCGCGGGCTTCCCCATCGCCGACGTCCTGGGCGGCCTCGCCGCCGCCTTCGCGATCAGCACCGCCCTGGTCAGGAGGGAGCGCACCGGCCGGGGGAGCAGCGTGGACGTGTCCATGCTGGAGACCGCGATCACCGCGATGGGCTGGGGCGTGTCCAACTACCTGTCCGCGGGTGTGGAACCGGTCCCCATCGGCAACGAGAACGCCACGGCGGCCCCCTCGGGCACCTTCGCCACCGCCGACGGCGCACTCAACATCGCCGCCAACAAGCAGGAGCAGTTCGAGGCGCTGTGCGCGGTCGTGGGCGCGCCCGAACTGGCGCGCGACCCCCGCTTCGCCCAGCGCGAGGACCGCAAGACCCACCGCGAGGCCCTCCGCGAGGCCCTGGAGGAGCACCTGGGTGCCCGGACCGCCCTGGAGTGGGAGCGCGAGCTGGCCCGGGTCGGGGTCCCCGCCGCCCGCGTGCTGACCGTGGCCCAGGCGCTGGAACTGGACCAGGTGGCCCACCGCGGGCTGGTGCACACGCTGCCCTTCCCCGGCGGGGAGGACCGCGAGCTGCGCGTGCTCGGCAGCGGCGTCCGCGTGGACGGCGCGCCCCTGGGCCCGCGCACGGCGCCGCCCCTGCTGGGCGAGCACACCGGGCAGGTGCTGCGCGAGGCGGGGTTCAGCGACCAGGAGATCGACGCACTGCGCGAGGAGGGAGCGGTATGAGCACGACCGACACGCCGTCCATGACCCACGAGGAGATCGGCCACTGGTGGCGGACCGGGCTGATCCGGATCGCCCCCGGCGAGATCGAACCGGGCGGCTACCCGGTGCAGGAGCTGATCGGGCGGGTCTCCTTCGTGGACACGGTCTGGCTCATGCTGCGCGGCGAGCTGCCCGACCCGCGCCGTTCCCGCCTGTTGGAGGCCGCCCTGGTCGCCGCCGTGGACCACGGTCCCCAGGCGCCCTCCATCGCCGCCGCCCGGATGGCGGCCAGCTGCGGGGTGGGCCTGAACAACGCCGTCGCCACCGGCGTCAACCTGCTCGGGGACGTGCACGGCGGCGCGGGCCAGCAGTGTGTCGCCCTCCTGGAGGAGATGGCCGGGCGCGTCGCCGACGGGACCCCGGTGGCGCGGGTGGCCGAGGAGGTGGTCGCCGAGTACCGCGGGCGCGGCGCGTACGTGCCCGGCTTCGGCCACCGCTTCCACCCGCGTGACCCGCGCCGCGACCCGCTGCTGGGCCTGGTGCGCGAGGCGGTCGAGGACGGCCTCGTCCCCGCCGGACCGCTGGAGGCCGCCCTGGCGTTGGAGGAGGCGCTGGCCAAGGGGCGCGGACGCCCCGTGCCGATGAACATCGACGCCGCCACCGCCGTCGTCTACGCCTCGCTGGGCTTCCCCTCGGAGCTGGCCCGGGGGCTGTTCGTCCTCTCCCGCTCCGTGGGCATCCTCGCCCACGCCTGGGAGGAGCACCAGAGCGGGTCGCGCATCAAGGGACCCCTGCCCAGGGCGGTGCTGGCGGGCTACAACGGCCCCGCGACCCGCCACCTCGCCGCCGACGACCCGCGGCTCTCTGCGGACCCCGGTCGGGACTGACCGCGGAGAGTCCCCCGAACGGCGGGCGCCGGGTACCTCCGTCCGGTCCGGTGCCCGCTCCTCCGCGTGACCCGGCGGGACGGTCCGGGCCCGCGGTCGTTACGCTGCCATCGCCCCAGCCCGGGCACGGACTCGGACGGGAAGGGGTTCCGCCTCCGCTGGCGGCACCGGGAGGCGGCGCCGTTCGCGCGGGTCGGCTCCCCGCCGCCCCGTCAACCTGTGTGGACCACCATGACGGGGCAGGGGGCGCGGTGCAGTACCCCGTGGGCCGCCGAACCCAGGGCCAGGCGGGCCATTCCGTACTCGCCGCCCGCCCCGACCACGAGCAGCCGCGCCGCTCGCGCCGCGTCCGTCAGCGCCGCGACGGGGCGGCCGTCCACCACCTCGGTGTGCACCTCCACCTCCGGGTACCGGGCACGGAGGGGCTCGACCGCGCGCTCCAGGGCGGGTTCACCGCCTGGGCCGCTCTCCCGGGCCCGGGGAGAGGACGCGACCACGGGGGGAAGGAACGGCAGCGCCGACTCCCGGACCCGCACGACGCGCAGCGGCCCGCCCCCGGTGGAGGCGGCCTCGAACGCCTCGGCCACGGCCCGCTCCGCGTAGGCCGACCCGTCGTCCCCCACCACCACCTCGGCGCTGGCGTCGGCCGTGGGCTGCGGCCCCACCACGACGACCGGCACCGACGCCTGTGCGGCCACGCGGTAGGCCACCGACCCCACCCTCAGCCCCGAGAACCCGCCGCGCCCCCTGTGCCCGACGACCACCAGGGCCGTCCCGTCCCGCCCCGCGCGCGCCAGCAGTGCCCGGCCGGGGGAGTCCATCACCACCTCCCGGTCCACGGCCGTACCGGGGGCCGCGGCCGACGCGCGTTCCTCGGCCAGGTCCAGGACGGAGCGCGCGCTCGCGCGGATCTCCTCCTCGGGCCAGACGAAGGCCGCGTCCGGCGACGGCGCGGGGAAGGCCGTGAGCGTCCGCAGGCGGCAGTGCCGCCGGGCGGCCTCCGCCGCGGCCCACTCCACCGCCCGCAGGCTCTCATCGGAACCGTCCACTCCGACCAGGACCGACCGCTCCATGACAACCTCCACTGGTCTCGTCACCACCGCGTCACCCACCATCATCACCAGGGCGGGTGCCCGGAGCGGCGGCTTCCGGTTTCCGGGCGAGTCCCGCCCGGTCCGCCCCGGTCCGCTCCCCGGGGCCGGGGCGGGCGTGCCGCACACGGCCGCGGGGCGGGCCTCCAAGGGCCCGCCCCGCGGTGTCGCGCGTGGTGTCACGCTGTGTTGTCCGAAGCCGTCGTCCTCCGGGCCCGGCGCCTGTCGCGCCGCACCGGGTCCGCCGCCCGGGTCAGATGCGGGGCCTGCGCCTCCGGGTCAGGGAGTTGATCCACCGCAGGGCCTGCCCGCCGGGGCTCCGTCGGCCCGGGGGCGTTCGGCGTGCCGGACCCCGTAGCGGATCCGCGCCGCCGCGCCCCAGCGGACTTCCGCCGCGTCCCAGCGGACTTCCGCCGCGTCCCAGCGGGCTGCCGCCCCGGGACCGGGTCGCGGACCGGGCGAACCGCTGGGCCATCGCCAGGGGGTCGCTGCCGCGTCCACCCGTTCGCCCACCCGCACGCGGGCGCCTGCCCGGTGCCGGGCGGGCCAGTCCGGTGCGCCGCATCAGCTGGTTCTTCGCCGTCCTCAGGGGGTTCCTCATGGCAGTTTCCTCCTCGTCTGTCGGTCCCGTGTCCCGGTCGGCCACCCCGCCGCCGGGCGGATGATGACGAACGGAGCACGTTCCTCGTTCCTGTCTGTTGCGCTACCCCCAAGTGTGATATTGATGCGTCTTTCCTCGATCGGGCTGGCGGAGTGACCCCGGCGGGGAAGCCCGTCGGCGTGTCTCCCGGGAGGGTCAGCGCAGGTCAAAGGGGTTCTTGAACCTTCGGAGGGCTCACGCGCCCTCGGACGGATCTCGTCTCATTTCGCGCGGCAGTACCGGTGTCAGGGCGGCCGCCGCGAGCTGCACGGCCGCGAGCAGGCCGAAGACCGGGCCGTACGCCTGCCCTTCGGGTGCGTGCCCCGAGACGGCCGTCGTCATCAGCGCGGCCAGGCCCAGGGCGCCGCCCGTCTGCTTGGCCGCGTTCATCAGGCCCGAGACGGCCCCAGCGTCCCCGGGGGCGGCGCCCGAGGTCACGACGGCGGTCAGCGGAGTGGTGAACAGGCCGCCGCCCACGGACATGAGGACCGCGGGCCCCAGCACCGCCGCGGCGTAGGTCTGCTCGGTCACCGCCGCGGCCTGCCAGGTGAAGCCCGCCGCGGCGGTGAGGCAGCCGACCCCGATCAGCGTTCGCGCCCGCACGAACCCCATCAGCCACGGGGTGACCAGCCAGCCCACGGCCATGGTGACCAGGGTGTGCGGCAGGAAGCCCAGGCCGGTCAGCAGCGGCCCGAAGCCCAGCTCGTCCTGCATGTAGAAGGTGAGGAAGTACCACATGGGCACCTGGAAGCAGACTCCGGCCAGGAACACCATGGCGTTGCCCGCCCAGACCGCGCGGCGGCGCAGGAGCCCCGGCGGCAGGAGGGGAGCGGGCGCACGGGACTCCACCGCGGCGAACAGCGCCAGGGCGAGGACGCCCGCGGCCAGCACCGCCACCGTGGCCGGGTCCCCCCAGCCGTGCTCCGCCGTGCGGGTGAGGCCGTAGGTGAGCGCGACCGTCCCGCCGGTCGCGGTCACCGCCCCGGGCAGGTCGATCCGTCCGCCGCGGCCCTCTCCCGGGTTCCGGCCACGCGGGTTCCGGCCAGGTGAACCCGTGCTGTGAGGGGCACGGTCGCGGCGCTCCCGGTCACGCTGACCCGTGTTGGCCGGGTCGCGGTCGTGGCGTTCCCGGCCCAGGAGATAGGGGGTCATGGCCAGCGCCGCGATGCCGACGGGCACGTTGACCAGCAGGACCGAGCGCCAGGACAGCGCCTCGGTCAGCGCGCCGCCGAGGAGGTTGCCGACCGCGCCGCCCGCCACGCTCACCGCGGTCCAGGCGGCCAGCGCACGCACGCGGGCCCGCCCCTCGGGGAAGGAGGCAGTCAGGATGGTCAGGGTCGCGGGGGCCAGTACCGCCGCGCCCACTCCCTGGAGCGCGCGGGCGGTGACCAGCAGGACGGGGGAGGGGGCCGCCCCGCCCAGCAGGCTGGCCGCGCAGAACAGCGCGAGCCCGGCGGCGAACACCCGCCGGTGTCCGTACAGGTCGGCCAGCCGCCCGCCCAGCAGCAGGAGGCCGCCGAAGGCCAGGGTGTAGGCGTGGGCGACCCAGGGCAGCCCCGTCGCGGAGAACCCCAGGGAGGAGCGGATCGAGGGCAGGGCGACGTTGACCACCGACACGTCGAGCACCACCATGAGCTGCGCGGCGCACACCAGGGCGAGCAGCAGGCGCGCGGTCGTCTCCCCCGTGTGGGTTCGGGGCACGTGACACCTCGTTCCAGCAAAGCAATGTGGTTACATTGATTTGAACGGTAGTGCCGACGTGGCAACAAAGCAATGTGCATACATCGAGAAGGGGGTCGGATGAACGCACCGACGCGCGGGCCGGGAGCCGAGCACGAACAGCGCCGCCTCCAGATCGCCGACGCGGTCCTCGCCGTGGCGGCCGAACACGGTATGGCGGCCGTGTCCCAGACCAGCGTGGCGGCCCGCGCCGGGGTCTCACCCGGCCGAGTCCAGCACTACTTCCCCGCCAAGCACCAGATGATCGAGGCCGCCTTCGACCGGGGCAACGCCCTGAGCTCCGCGCGCATCGCCGCCAAGGCGGGCCCGGGCGGCGACCCGCGCCGCCTCCTGACGACCGTGCTCACCGAGCTGATCCCCTACGACGACGCCACGCGCGCCCACATGCGCGTCCGCCAGGCCTTCACCGCGCTCGCCCTGTCCGACGAGGCCATCGCCCGGCGCATGCGCGAGGAGTACGCGCGCTTCCACGGCCGGGTCGCGGACCTGCTGCGCCGCGGACAGGACGGGGGAACGGTGCCCCGCACCCTGGACCCCGCCGAGCGCGCGGTCGCGCTCGTCGCCCTGGCCGAGGGGCTGGCCTACTACGTGCTCGTGGACGTCCACCCGGCCGGGGCGGCCCGGGAGCGGGTGCTCGCAGAGATCGCCGCCCTCCACGTGCCCGGCCCCGGCGTGGAGGGCTGACCGGCCCCCGGCCGCCGTCGTTCCGGCCGCGAGCGCGAACACGGGTTCCGGCACTGACGCGTGGTCGGGAAGGAGGCCGGTCCGCACGGCCGGGTCGAGGCCGAGGTCCCTCGTGGCGGTCTCGTCGGCCGGACCCGCGGCGCCAGCTGACGTCGGCTTCACCCTGCCCGACCGCGGGAAGGCCCCACGTGTCCGACGACCAGCACTCCCGAGGGGCGTACCCGCATGGCAACCAGTGCCCAGCAGTTGATCGAGGCGGCACGCCCGGCACCGCCGACCGGCCCGTTCGACTGGGAACAGGTCGAGCACCGGATCGGGGCGTCCGTGCCGCAGGACCACCGTGACCTCCTCGACGCGGGGGGCGGCGGACTCTGGCTGGGCTTCCTGAGGCTCCACGTTCCGGCACCCGGCCCCGGCCTCAGGCACGTCGACCTCGAACGGTCGGGGCTGGAGTCCCAACAGCTCCAGGACCTGTTCGAGGACGGGGTCGTGGAACCGCCCGACGACCTCGCCACTGATTCCAGGCTGCTGCCCTGGGCCTCGACGGGAGCGGGGGTCACGCTCTACTGGCAGGTCTCACCAGGGACGGCGGCCGACGCGTACCCGATCCGGATCTCGGACCGGAACGGTGAGGTGTGGGAGAGGTACGACCTGTCCACCACCGACCTTCTCCTGGGAATCGTCCGGGGTGAGGTGCGCGGTGAGCTGCTCCACGAGTCGTGGACAGAACGCGACGTGCTCTTCAGGTCCTACGCGCGGGAAGCGGCGCACGGCGGGTGACGCGCCCTGTGCCGCGGTTGCCCCACCCCGTTAGGGACGCGGCCCCGCGGCACACCGCGCTCCGGACAGCCACCGGAAAACCCGTCGCGCTCCGGCGGCCTTCCCCGTAACGTGCTCCTCGCCGCCCCCCGGCCCCTGCCCCTCCACGGCATGCCCGGCTTCCGAGAGGACCCCCCATGTGCGCCACCACCGCGCCCCCCGTCGCCTGTGACCTCGACGACCGGGGGCGGGCGTGACCGCGGGCACGGACCGTCTCCAGCCCCCGGTGACGCGGTGGGTGCTTCCCGCCCTGGTCCGGTACTCCTTCTCCGTGGCACCGGGTGCGGCCGCCCTGACCACGGTGCTGGCCGTCCTCGCCGGTGCGGCCCCGGTCGGCACCACCATCGGGGTGGGCGCACTGGTGGACGGGCTCACCTCGGCCGCCGGCCAGGGGCTGGACGGCCAGGCGGCGCGGGAATGCTACCGATGGGTCGCCCTCATCGCCGTGCTCTTCCTCCTCGCCCACGTCACCGAGTCGGCGCGCACGGCCCTGGGACGGGCCCTGGGCCGCCGGGTCACCGGCCGACTGAGGGAGCGCGTGATGGCGGCCGCCTCGGAACCGGCGACCATCGGCCACCTGGAGGATCCGGCCTACCAGGGCAGACTCGGGCGTGCGCGGGGCGAGGGGACCATCGACATGCCGCCGGGGGAAGCGGTCTTCGGCCTGTCGACCAAGGCCTCGTCGTGGGTGACCGCCGTCGGCTCCGCGGCCCTGCTCACCCAGGTCACCTGGGGACTGGGACTCGTCGTTTTCGCGGTCTTCGCGGTGCTCCACCTCCGGCTGGTCCGCAACTACCGGACCGCCGTCGTCGAGACCGTGAACCAGACGCGGAAGCTGCGCCGCACCTCCTACCTGCGGGACGTGCCGACCACGCCGGACGCGGCCCGGGAGGTGCGCCTCTTCGGGCTCACGGCCTTCTTCCGCGACGCCTACCACGCCGAGTGGCGCGTGAACATGACCGAGGTCTGGCGGCGACGGCGTGAGCACCGCCTGTTCGTCGTCGTGGTCGTCGTGGTCACCGGAGTCACGGTCGCCTCGGTCTTCTACTACCTGGCGCACCGGGCCGCCACCGGAGGCACGACGGTGGGCGACCTGGCGCTGGGCGGCCTGGCCCTGCGGGCCCTCCTCCAGGTGCTCCGGGCGGACGAGGACGACCTGCGCACCAGCTTCGGCTCCAAGGCGGCCGCCGAGGCGTTCGCCCTTCCGGAGGCCGACCCGCCCGGCGGGTCCGACCCCGCGCCCTGGACGGAGCCCGTAGCGACCGTCTCCTGTGAGGGTCTGCGCTTCCGCTACGGAGGCGCCGCCGACGAGGTGCTGCACGGCATCGACCTCGACGTCCCCGAGGGGCAGTCGCTCGCCATCGTGGGCCTCAACGGGGCCGGAAAGACGACGCTGGCCCGGCTCCTCGCCGGTCTGGACGCTCCCAGCGGGGGCCGCCTGCGGGTTGGCGGAACCGCGATCGAGGACGCCGACCGCCGGAGCTGGCAGCGCCAGGTGGTCGCCGTGTTCCAGGACTTCGGCCGCTACGAGCTGACCGTGCGGGACAACATCGCCTTCGGCTCCCTGGCCCACGCCGACGATGAGGAGGGCCTGCGGGAAGTGGCGCGTCAGGCCGGGCTGCTGGAATTCGTCGAGGGGCTTCCCAAGGGCTGGGACACGGTGATGTCCAGCGGGTACGAGGGCGGGGTCGACGCGTCGGGCGGCGAGTGGCAGCGCGTCGCCATCGCCCGGGCGCTGTTCGGCCTGCGGCACGGCGCACGGCTCCTGATCATGGACGAGCCGGCCGCGAGCCTGGACGCCCGCGCCGAGGCCCGGCTCTACGACACGTTCCACGAGCTCACCGCGGGGGCCACGACCGTCGCGATCTCCCACCGGTTCGCGACCGTGCGCAGGGCGGAGCGGGTGGTCGTGCTCGATCAGGGCCGCATCGTCGAGGACGGCACGCACGAGGACCTGATGAGCGCCGACGGCCGGTACGCCGAGCTGTTCCGCCTACAGGCGAAGCGTTTCGAGGAGGCATCGTCGTGATCAGCGCCCTGCGCTTCGTCCTCACGACCGGACCCCGCGTCGACGGGTTGCGTTCCCTGGCCGTGGTGGCGATCGCGATTCTCGAACAGGCCACCGGGATCGGCCTCGCCGTGGCGATCGGGCTGTTCAGCGAGGCGGCGAGCGGGGGCTCGACCAGCGGCCTGGTGGTGCTCGCGCTGTGCGTGGCGGTCTTCGTCATGCTCACCCAGGGCACCTTCGTCGCCGGTTACTTCACCCGCCTCCGGCTCCAGGAGCAGATCCAGAGCGACGTCGACCGCCGGTTCGTCGACGCGGTCGGCACGACGCCGACGCTGGAGGTCCACGAGCGTTCGAGCCGCTCCGACAGGGCGGCGGTGGTGCGCGGGGCGCGGGGCGAGATCGGCCCGGGCTTCGACCGGCTGACGTGGCTGGCCGGAGCCGCGCTGGCCCTGGTCGCCTCGGCCGCCCTGATGGCCTCGGTCGTCCCCGTCCTGGCCCTGCTGCCGCTCTTCGCCCTCCCCGCCGTGCTGGCCACCCGAGCGGCGGACAGGAGGCGCGGCCGGGCCGAGGAGCGCGCCACGCCCAGGACCAGGCTGGCCGGTCACCTGTTCACGCTCGCCACGGCGGCCGCGCCCGGTCGCGAGACCCGCCTCTTCGGGCTGGCGGGCGAGTTGCGGCGCAGGCACCGCCGGGAGTGGGACTCCGCGGGCCGCGACATCGCCCGGACCGACGGACTGTCCCGGGTCCCGGTCGCACTGGCCTGGCTGCTCTTCGCGCTGGCGTACGCGACCGCCGTCGCCCTGATGGTGCGGGCCGGACTGGTCGGCGACGCCCCGCTGGGCCTCATCGTCGCGGCCGTCGCGGTCAGCAGCCAGATCACCGGTCAGGTGCAGAGCCTGCTGAACCTGTCCTTCTGGACGCTGGAGTCGCTCCGCGCGACCCGGGCCTTCCTCGACGTGGTGCGGGACGGCGACGAGGAGCGGGCGGCCCTCGTGCCGACCGCGCCGGTGGCGGTGCCCGCCCGGCTGGAGAGCGGCATCAGGGTGGAGGGTCTGGGCTTCCGGTACTGGAACCGCGATCGGCCCGCGCTGAGCGACATCGACCTCGAACTCCCGGCCGGGGCCGTGGTGGCGCTGGTGGGGGAGAACGGCGCGGGCAAGTCGACGCTGGTCAAGATGCTCAGCGGCCTCTACCGGCCGGGCCGGGGGCGCGTCCTGGTGGACGGGACCGATCTCGCGCGGTTCGCCCCGGACCAGTGGCGCGCCCGGATCACGGCGGCCTTCCAGGACCCGGTGCACATCGAGATGTCCCTGCGGGACGCGGTCGGGCTGGGGCGGATCGAGGACCGCGACGATTCGGAGCGGATCCTCCGGGCACTGCGGACGGTCGGCGGGGACGGGCTCCTCGCCTCGCTTCCCGGGGGCCTGGACACCCGGCTCGGGCGCGGGTCGTGGGACGGGGAGGGGCTGTCCGGCGGCCAGTGGCAGACGGTCGCCAACGCCCGTGCGGCGATGCGGCGGGCGCCGCTGCTGCGAATCATGGACGAGCCCACCGCCAGCCTCGACGCGCGCGCCGAGGAGTGGCTGTTCCAGCAGTACGCCGACCTGGGCCGCCAGGAGGGCGGCGTGACCGTGCTCGTCACGCACCGCTTCACGACCGCCCGGGCGGCCGACCTCATCGTGGTGATGGACGGCGGCCGGGTCGTGGAGACCGGCACCCACGACACGCTGAGCCGGGCCGACGGGCTCTACGCCGAACTGTTCCGCCTCCAGGCCCGGTACTTCGTCTGACCGGGGCGGCGGGGCCCGGACCGACGTGCTCCCCCTCCCGGCGGAAAGGGGCGTCGACCGTCCGGGGTGGGACGGGCTCGCCCGGGCGGACCCGTCCCGCGACAGCGGTTCCCTGCCGGTGCCAGGGAACCCTCGTCTCCGCTTGAGCGACGGGCTGTCACCTCATCACGGGGTCAGTGTCGGAACCCGGCGTCGCGGGCGGCACGAGCACCGCGTGCCCGGGGCCGACGGGGCGCCGAACTGTCCGAGGCCCGGGCCATAATCCCGGCGTCCGCCCACCACCGTGGGGGCGAGGCGAGAACCCGTCCCGAGGAGAGCCCGATGACGTCACCGACACCCCGCCCGCGCCGCGGAACCCGCCGGTGAGCGGCCGTGCGGACCTGTGGCCGCTGATCCACCGGGAGCGGGCGGCGCTGGCCGACGACCTGTCGGAGCTGACCGAGGAACAGTGGGCGACGCCGTCGCTGTGCGCGGGCCTGACCGTGCGCGAGGTGCTCGCGCACCTGACGTCGTCCGCGAGCCTCAACGGGCTGCGATGGCTGGCCGGGGTCATCCGCTGCCGGTTCGACTTCGACGCCCAGGTGGCGATGCGCCTGGCGGAGCAGATGGGGACCTCCGGCGCCGACACCCTCGCGCGCTTCCGGGGGATCGTGGAGAGCACGACCTCACCGCCCCTGCCCAAGCCCGCCATCCTGGGGGAGGCGATCGTGCACGGTGAGGACATCAGGCGGCCCCTGGGCATCGTCAGCGCCCGTCCGATCGCCGCGCTGACCCTCGTGGCGGACTACTACCGCGGCTCGGACCAGGTCGTCGTCGCCAGGAGCCGGATCCAGGGGTTGCACCTCCAGGCCACCGACGGTCCGTTCGCCTCCGGCGCCGGGCCGCTCGTCCGCGGGAGCACGCTCGCCCTGATCATGGCGATGACCGGCCGCTCCGCGCACCTGGACGAACTCACCGGCGACGGTGTGGACATCCTGCGCGAACGCGCGGAGGGCTGACCCGCCACGGCCGGGGGACGGGGGACCGCGTCCGCGCTGGCCGGGCGTTCGCACGGCGAACGTCCGCGGCCTCCTCTCCAGGCGGACCGGACCGGCCATGAGGTGGGAGCGGTCTCGGTGTCCGTTCCGCGAAGGCCACCGCCGTGCGGGTCGCTCCGCGACACGGTGTGTCCCGACTCGACATGCAAGTGATTACTTGCCTATCATGGTGGCCGTGGCAGACGACCTCTTCAAAGCCCTGGCCGACCCGACTCGTCGCACCATCCTCGACGAGCTCACGGAGAAGTCCGGCCAGACACTGTTCGAGATCTGCTCGCGGTTGGCCATGAAGCACCAGCTCGGCATCTCGCGCCAGGCGGTCTCCCAGCACCTCGCCGTGCTGGAGGCCGCCGGGCTCGTCGAGACCAGGCGCGAGGGCCGCTACAAGTTCCACGACCTCAACACGGCCCCGCTGCGGCGGATCGCCGAGCGATGGCTTGCGCCAGACACATCCGGACCGGAGGAGAGTAACCCGTGAAGATCCATCTGACCAGCATCTTCGTCAGCGACCAGGCCAAGGCCGAGCACTTCTACACCGAGATCCTCGGCTTCGTGAAGAAGCACGACGTCCCGGTGGGGGAGAAGGACCGGTGGCTGACCGTCGTCTCTCCCGACGAGCCCGAGGGCACCGAACTGCTCCTGGAGCCCGCCGGCCACCCGGCCGTCGGCGCCTACCGCGACGCCCTGGTCAAGGACGGCATCCCGCTCGCCCAGTTCGCCGTCGCCGACGTGCGGGCGGAGTACCAGCGCCTGAGCGGCCTCGGCGTCCGCTTCACGCAGGAACCCCTGGAGATGGGCCCGGTCACCACCGCCGTCTTCGACGACACCTGCGGCAACCTGATCCAGATCGCGACCGAGCCTCGGTAGGCGGTCGCCCGAGCCCGGATGCGGGGTCCGGGCGCCTCGTCGGCCGGATCCCGCCCGCGCCCGGTCGCACGCACGCGTACGGGCGGCCGTGGCCGCCGCGCCCGGGCGGGCGGATTCACCCCCTGGCGGCACGGGTAGGGGACCGGCGCACAACCGCTACTTCGTCCCGGGGGACACTCATGGCACACCTGACCGAACTGCACGGAACCGCGATGGGGGAGTTCGACCGGCGGGTCCGCGAGGTCAAGCTGACGGACTGGGCGCTGCCCACGCCGTGCGCCGACTGGGACGTGCACGACCTGGTCAACCACCTGACCACCGAGCAGCTGTGGGTGCCGCTCCTGCTGGGCGGCGCCCGGGTCGAGGAGGTCGGCGACCGCCTCGACGGCGACAACCTGGGCGAGGAGCCCATCACCACCTGGGAGGTCGCCTCCCGCGAGGCCCGCACCGCCTGGCTGGCGCCGTCCTCCCTGGAGAGCACGGTGCACCTGTCCTTCGGCGACGCGCCCGCCGAGCTCTACCTGTGGCAGATGACCTTCGACCTGACGGTGCACGCCTGGGACCTGGCGCGCGCCCTGGGCACCGACGAACGCCTCGACCCCGACCTGGTCAAGGAGGTCCACGCCTGGCTCAGCGACCAGGACCTCGGGCCGGGGCCGATGTTCGGCGCCCCCGTCGAGGTCGGGCCCGACGCCAGCCCCCAGGACCGCCTGATCGCCCGCACCGGCAGGACCCCCTGACCCTCCGCGCGGCCCCGGCCGGGTCCCGGACCCGACCGGGGCCGATCCGCGCCCGGCCCGCCCCGCACACGCGGGCGCCGGGTGTTTAGCCCCTCCCCTGCGGGTTACGCGCCACAGTGGCGGCTCCCCGGACGCCCGCTTCCCGGCCCCGCGCGCCGTGTCGGCTTCCGGGAGCCCCATGCCTGTCACAGACTGTGACGAGTCCCTGGCGCGGTGCGCCGGGCGGGCCGCGTGGACGGCGGCGCGCAGGACACCGACCCACACACGAGGAAGGGCACTGCCGGTGGAGGCCACGATCACACTGCACGTCGACGGGGAGAAACGCGAACTCACCGTCGACACACGCACCACCCTGCTGGACGCGCTGCGCGACCGGCTGGGCGTCACCTCGCCCAAGAAGGGCTGCGACCACGGCCAGTGCGGGGCCTGCACGGTCCTGCTGGAGGGCCGCCGCGTCGTGTCCTGCCTGACCTTCGCGGTCGCGCACGACGGCGCCAGCGTCACCACCGCCGCCGGACTCGCCGAGGAGGGACAGCTGCACCCCGTCGCCCGCGCCTTCGTCGACAACGACGGCTTCCAGTGCGGCTACTGCACGCCCGGCCAGGTCTGCTCGGCCGTGGGCATGCTGGAGGAGGCCGCCGCCGACTGGCCCAGCCACGTCACCGAGGACCTCCGAGCGCCGGTCAGCCTCGACGACGACGAGATCCGCGAGCGCATGAGCGGCAACCTGTGCCGCTGCGGCGCCTACGTCAACATCGTCGCCGCGATCCGGGAGGCCGCGCAGTGAAACCCTTCCACTACACCCGCCCCGCCGGGGCCGCCGAGGCCGTCACCGCGGTCGCGGGCGACCCCGGGGCCTCCTACATCGGCGGGGGCACCAACCTGGTCGACCACATGAAGCTCGGCATCGCCGAGCCCACCTCCCTCGTGGACGTGCGCGACCTGCTCAGCCACCGGATCGAGGAACTGCCCGACGGCGGCCTGCGCGTGGGCGCCGCCGTGCCCAACAGCGACCTGGCCGCCCACCCCGGCATCCGCCGCGCCTACCCCGTGCTCTCCCAGGCCCTGCTGGCGGGCGCCTCCGGCCAGCTGCGCAACGCCGCCACCACGGGCGGCAACCTCCTCCAGCGCACCCGGTGCGTGTACTTCCAGAACACCGCCATGCCCTGCAACAAGCGCGAACCCGGCACGGGCTGCTCGGCGATCGAGGGCTACGGCCGCTACAACGCCGTCCTGGGCGCCTCCGAGCACTGCGTGGCCACCCACCCCTCCGACATGGCGGTCGCCCTGACCGCCCTGGGCGCCCGGGTCCACGTGCTGGGCCCCGCCGGGGAGCGCACCGTGGACATGCCCGGCCTGCACCGCCTCCCGGGGGACGAACCCCAGCGCGACACCGTCCTGGAACACGGCGACCTCATCACCGCCGTCGACCTGCCCCACCTGCCCCTGGCCGCCCGCTCCGCCTACCGCAAGGTCCGCGACCGCGCCTCCTACGCCTTCGCCCTGGTGTCGGTGGCCGCGGCGCTGCGCGTGGTGGACGGCACCGTCGAGGACGTGCGCGTGGCCTTCGGCGGCCTGGCGCACGCGCCCTGGCGCGCCAGCCGCGCCGAGGAGGCGCTGCGCGGCGGACCGGCCACCGAGGAGGCCTTCCGCGAGGCCGCCCGGGCCGAACTCGCCGACGCCGCCACCGGCCCGGACAACGCCTTCAAGGTCCCCATGGCCGTCAACACCCTGACCGCGACCCTGCGCGACCTGACCGCCGAGGAGGCACGATGACCGGGACGCTGGACGCGCGGGCCATGGGCCAGCCGCTGACCCGCCTGGAGGGCGCCGACAAGGTCACCGGACGGGCGCCCTACGCCTACGAGCACCCGCTCGCCGACCCCCTGTACCTGCACCCGGTGCTGTCCACCGTCGCGCGCGGGCGCGTCACCGCGGTCGACGCCTCCGCAGCCGAGGCCCTGGCCGGTGTGCGCGCCGTCCTGACCCCGGACAACGCCGAACGCCTCGCCGACACCGAGGACCGCGAGTTCGCGGTGCTCCAGTCCCGCGAGGTGTCCTTCCACGGCCAGTTCGTCGCCGCGGTCGTGGCCGACACCCCCGAGACCGCCCGCCAGGCGGCCGGACTCGTGAAGGTGGACTACGAGCGCTCCGCGCACGACGTGGTGCTCACCGCCGACCACCGGGACCTCTACCGGCCCGTGGGCGAGGACGACGAGGGCCCCGCCTCCGACACCGAGCAGGGCGACCCCGACGCGGCCCTGGCCGCCGCCGAGGTCGTGGTCGACCAGACCTACAGCACGCCCACCGAGCACAACAACCCCATGGAGCCGCACACCACCACGGCCCTGTGGGAGGAGGCCACCGGCGACCTCACCCTCTACGACTCCACCCAGGGCGTGCACGTGGTCCGCGCGTCCGTGGCCGGGGTGTTCGGGCTCGACCCCGAACGGGTCCGGGTGGTCGCGCCCCACGTGGGCGGCGGCTTCGGCTCCAAGGGGGAGGCGCACGCGCACGACGTCCTGGCCGCGATGGCCGCCCGCGCCCTGCCCGGGCGGCCGGTCAAGTTCGCGCTGACCCGCCAGCAGATGTTCTGCCTGGTGGGCTACCGCACACCCACCATCCAGCGGGTGCGCCTGGGCGCCGACCGCGACGGGCGCCTGTCCGCGGTCGTCCACGACTCCGTGGAGCAGACCGCCAGGATCAAGGAGTTCACCGAGAACAGCGCGATGTGCTCGCGGTGGATGTACGCCGCGCCCCACCGCCGCACCACTCACCGGATCGCGCCCCTGGACGTGCCGGTCAACTTCTGGATGCGCGCCCCCGGCGAGGCCCCGGGGATGTACGCGGCCGAGGCCGCCATGGACGAACTCGCCCAGGCCTGCGGCGTCGATCCCGTCGAGCTGCGTGTGCGCAACGAGCCCGAGACCGACCCCCAGAGCGGTTCCCCGTGGTCGGACCGGCGCCTGGTGCGGTGCCTGCGCGAGGGCGCCGAGCGCTTCGGCTGGCACGAGCGCGACCCCCGGCCCGGGGTTCGCCGGGAGGGGGACTGGCTGGTGGGCACCGGCGTGGCCTCGGCGAGCTACCCGCACCTGTTCAACCCCGGTTCGGTGGCCCGCGTCCGCTACGGCCGGGACGGCCGTTACGAGGTGTCCATCGGCGCGGTGGACATCGGCACCGGGGCCTGGACCGCGCTCACCCAGATCGCCGCCGACGCGCTGGGCCTGCCCGCCTCCGACATCCGGCTGCGCATCGGCGACACCGCCTTCCCGTCGGCCTCGGTCGCGGGCGGATCCAGCGGGACCAGCTCCTGGGGGACGGCCATCGTGACCGCCGCCCGGGCCTTCCGCGACCGGCACGGGGACTCCCCGGCCCCGGGCGCGGAGGCCGAGGGCAGCGGGGCGGAGGACACCGTGGACGAGTCGTACTCGGTCTACTCCTTCGGGGCGCACTTCGCCGAGGCGCGGGTGAACGCGGACACGGGCGAGGTCCGGGTGCCACGCATGTACGGCCTGTTCTCCATCGGCCGGGTGGTCAACCCGCGCACGGCGCGCTCGCAGTTCCTCGGCGGGATGGTCATGGGCCTGTCTATGGCGCTGCACGAGGAGAGCTTCCGGGACCCGCGGTACGGCCACATCGCCAACGGCGACTTCGCCGAGTACCACGTCCCCACCAACGCCGACGTGGGCGACCTGCGGGCGGAGTGGCTGGACGAGGAGGACCCCCGCGCCACCCCCATGGGGTCGCGGGGCGCGGGCGAGATCGGCATCGTGGGGTCCGCCGCGGCGGTGGCCAACGCCGTCCACCACGCCACGGGGATCAGGGTGCGGGACCTGCCGGTCACGGCGGACAAGCTCCTGCGGTGACGGCCGGTCGTGGTGCGCCCGCGCGGGCGCACCACGACCGGGCACGCCCCGGCAGGGCCGCCAGGGTCGGGAGGCGCGGTTCACGGGAGGGGTCCGTCCGCGTCGTCCTCCTCCGGCTCGCGGACGCGGCGGGCGAGAGCCCTTCGCGCCTCGTCCGGGGCCAAGGCCCGCGGGGGAGCGACCGGGCCGAGCGGGTATCCGGCGAGGCCGTCCGTGCCGGGCCCGCCGATCCCGACGACGGTGGCCGCGGGCCCCTCGGCGCGGTGGGCGCCGACCGTCGGAGGGGCCAGCCGCAGCGCCCGCCCCCGGTGGGCGCGAGCGCTACGGCAGGAGCTGCCCCGTCCGGGGAGCGGGCAGCAGCGAGGGGCACACCCCGGTGTCCACACCGGGCGACCACAGCACCGACACCGGCTCCGGGTCGTCGAGGCGCACACCCGCCGCCCGGAGCAGGTCGCCCTCGTAGGCCCAGGAGTGCGCGCGGAACAGCGGCCAGCGCGGATGCGCCACCCGGATCCACCACGTGCGCCCCGCGCGCCTGGTGTGCAAGCCCCAGCGCGCGGTCACGAAGCGCTCCAGCGGGGACTCGTGCTCCACCCGCTCCCCGACGGTCGCCCGCCACCGTCCCCGGGCCCCGCCCAGGGGCAGGCGGCGGCGTACCGCGCCCACGTGCACGCCGTCGCCGCCCGCGTACAGGGACACGTCCGACCACATGTAGGGCACGCCCACCAGGGCTCGGGCGGCCAGGACGTTGTGCGCGGAGTCGGCGTCCATGGACAGGAAGACCACGCCCCGGCGGCCGTACCCGTCCACCGAGTACAGGCGCACGTTGACCTCGCCGAACCCGCCTACGGGAACCCCGGCGGCCGTGGTGTAGGGAACGCGGAAGGGCACGAGTCCGACGTAGGTGGTCCCGTCCAGCACGTCGGGTCGGGTGTGCTCGGGCAGCAGCGGCGCCACCCGTTCGGGCGGGACGGCCCAGTGCACGAAGAGGGCGTTGCGCCACCCCTGGTACAGCGGCGCGGGCCCCGGCAGGGGAGGCGGGTCCAAGGGCGGCAGGGGCCGCCGGTCCGTGCTCACTCGCCTTCTCTGCAACGCTTCCCCCACTGGTCGGGTACGGGCGGCGGCATCCGTGTTCCGGGCGAGCCTACGCCTGTGCGGTCCGTGCCGGGACGCGGCCCCGTCCGTGTGTGTCCGGGAGAGCGGCCTCCTGCGCCGTCCGTGCCGCGGGGCCGGGATGCGGCTCCGTCGTACGGCGTGCGGGGTGTGGGCGGGCCCGGCTCCGCCTACGGCGCCGGGGCGCGGCCACGCCTGCGGGCTGCGGTCCCTCGACCGCCGCCCGGGCCGGGGACGCCGGGGTCGCGCCCGCGCGGCCGGGACCTCGTCTCCTTCCCACCCGCGCCGCTCCGTCCGACCGGGGCACGGCCCCCACCGCGGACACCCCCGGACACGGGACCGCCCGCCCCGCGCGGAGCGGGACGGGCGGGCAGGCGGTTCCGGTTATTCGAGGGTGTCCTTGAGCTTGTCCACGAAGCCCTCGCCCTTGGTGGCCTTGGACGGGCCCTTGACCGAGCCCTCGCCGCTGGGGCCGCCGTCGGTCCCGTACAGCGCGGGGTCCGGGGGCGGCGCGGAGGCCGGGCCGCCGAGCGGCTGGGGCTGGTCGAGGTAGCGCAGCTCGTGGCGGCCGTCCGGCGCGGGCCGGTGCGACCAGCCGCCGTTGGCGGCCGCCGTGCCGTCCGACAGGCCCCAGATCGTGTTGGCGTGCTCCTGGTTCTCCTCGTCGAAGAGCGCGTTGGGCGCGATCTCGCCCTCCATGCCGTCCTCCTGGAGCTCCTCGATCGCGGCCAGCCACATGTTCTGGTGGACGGTGTCGCGTGCCAGGTTGAACTGGAGCATGGCCTTGACGCCGGGGTCGTCGGTCATGTTGTACAGGCGCGCGGTCTGGAGCCTGCCCTGGGCCTCGGCCGCGGCGTTGGCGCGGAAGTCGGCCAGCAGGTTGCCGCTGGCCACGATGTACTTGCCGTTCCAGGGCGTGCCGCCGGAGTCGGCCGGTACGGCGCCGCCGCCGGCGACGATGGCCTGCTGCGGGTTCATCCCGCCCACGACCGCGGCCACGGCCGGGTCCTTGACGGCCTTGGCCACCGTGGTGGCCGGAGCGCCCTCCAACAGGCGCGCCACCATCGTGGCGAGCATCTCGACGTGGCCGATCTCCTCGGTGGCCACGTCCATGATCAGGTCCTTGTACTTGCCCTCGACGCGGCAGTTCCACCCCTGGAACAGGTACTGCATGGTGACGGTCATCTCGCCGTAGGCGCCGCCGATGAGCTCCTGGAGCTTGGCCGCGTAGAGCGCGTCGGGAGCCTCGGGCTTGGCCTCGAACTGCAGGTGTTTGGTGTGCCGGAACATGTTCACCTCATCACTGGGGGATGTGGCCGTCGCACTGCGTGCTTCCGACTCCGGCTACCCGGGGCCTCCGTCCGGTAACGGTGATTGGAGGGGATTTGGCCTTTCCGTGTACCCGCCCGTGTACCCGCGCCTGCCGCCCCCGGCCGCTCGGCCGACGCCCCTTCCTGCGGCGGCCCGCCCGCGTCCGCCCGGCCGGGCTCGTCCGGGTTTGCCGTACGAGGAAAGGGTTGTTAGCTGTTGGTTCGGGAAGCGACTCGAACGCATATGAGGGCACAGGAGCGATCACTTGCTGCTGTTGAAAGCGGTGTGTGGTGTGCCCTCACCCCGGTAGAGGGCCCGCCGATGAAAGTCTGTCCGAGGAGTTCGCCGATTCTCCGGACAAGCACCCTCGGCCCTGGCTACGGTCGTCTCGAACACAGAGACGAAACCGGCAGGATTGGGAGGTGGGAAGGGATGTTAGGTACCGGCATGCGGCGGTTGCGGTCGATCGCCGACCCGTTCCTGGCTCCTGCTCCGACCGGGGTGAGCGTGCGTGATCGACTCAAGGGCCTCACGCCATGGGACGAGGCGGTGCTGCGGGCCGTGGGCGCGCACCTGGGATCGCTCGCCTCCACGGACCTGGCCGCCCGGTGCGCGGACGGCACCGGCCACGACAAGGACTCCTGGGCGGCTCGTAAACGGGAGTTGACCCCTGAGTCCTCGTCTCGGTGGGCGGGGGCGATCACCAGGGCCTCCAACGAGCAGTGGGCGCTGGCCCGCCGCAGCCAACTCGCCCACCTGCACCGCCTCCAGGCGGGGATCGACACCCTGCGCCACCGGTTGTCCCAACCCCTCAAAACCCCGGGCACCCGGGGCGCGCCGGGCGGGTACGCCTGTCGCCAGGAGTGGCACGCCAAGTCCCGACGCCTGGCCGCCCTTGAGGACCGTCACGCGGCACAGGTGGCGGACTGGGAGGCGGGGCGGGTGCCTGTGGTGCGCGGTGGCAAACGGTTGTTGAACACCCGTCACCACCTGGACCGGGCTGGACTCTCTCAGGCCCAGTGGCGGGCCCGGTGGGAGGCCGCCCGCTTCCTCCTCCAAGCTGATGGCGAGTCCGGCAAACGCCACGGCAACGAAACCATCCGCATCACCCCTGAGGGGCAGGTCAGTATCCGGTTGCCCGCCCCGCTGGCGCACCTGGCCAACGCGCCCCGTGGTCGGTATGTGCTCTCGGGCCGGGTGGCCTTCGCTCACCGGGGTGCGGAGTGGGCTGATCGGGTCGAGGCTGATGGGGCGGTGGCCTACCGCCTCCACCTGGATACCGGCCGGGGCCGGTGGTACGTGACCGCGTCCTGGACCCCACAGGCGGTGCCTGCCCTGCCTATGCAAGCGGCGCTGGCCCACGGGGTGGTGGGGGTGGACGCCAACGCCGACCACCTGGCCGCCTGGCGACTCGACGTGCACGGCAACCCAATCGGGAACCCGCACCGCTTTGAGTTCGACCTGTCCGGCAGCGCCTCCCACCGGGACGCCCAGGTACGCCATGCCCTGTCCCGGCTGCTGCGCTGGGCCACCGCACACGGTGTGCGGGTCATCGCCGTGGAGGACCTGGACTTCGCCCGCGAGAAGACCCGGGAAAAGCACGGACGCCGTAAGAAGTTCCGGCAGCTGATCAGCGGTTTTCCCACCGCACGGCTGCGGTCCCGGCTGGTGTCGATGGCCCACGCCCTGGGGGTGTCGGTCATCGCCGTGGACCCCGCGTACACCTCCCGGTGGGGCGCCCAACACTGGCAACAACCCCTGACCACCACAACCAGGAAGGTCTCCCGGCACGATGCGGCCAGCATCGCGGTCGGGCGGCGCGCCCAGGGCCACCCGGTCCGGCGACGGACGGCACCGCCCCCACACCACCGGAGTGATGGTGTGGGGCATCGGATCATCCAGGCCGCATTGGGTAGTTCCGGGCGTGAGGAACTCCGCCGCCCCGTCAAGGAGCGTGCACGCGATGCACGTCGCCGGGCGGGGACAGCGAGAACGCGGAGAACCAGCGCGTCCAACACCGTTGGGGACGTGCCAGTGGCACAGGTGTGGGTCCAAGACCCACTCCTGGACACTGTTGAGGAACGGTAGATGCCGGTCCGCAAAGCACAACAGAAGGAAGAGGTGGACATGCTGGAGGCTTTATCTCCCCCCTGGCCGCTGGGGTGGAGCGTCGCGATCTTCGTCCTGGTGGCCGCGGTGACCGTGGTGGCCAGTGTTCGGATGACCTCCCTCGGCGACGTCCTGGCCGACCGCACCGGCTGGGGCGAGGCGGTCTTCGGTGCGGTCTTCTTCGGACTGGCCACGTCCCTGTCGGGGATCGTGATGACCGCGGTCAGCGCCGTCGGCGACCAGCCCGGACTGGCCTACAGCAACGCGGTCGGGGGCATCGCCGCGCAGACGCTGGCGCTGGCGGTGGCCGACTTCTTCTACCGGCGCGCCAACCTGGAGCACGCCGCCGCCTCCTCGGCGAACCTGCTCTTCTGCTGCCTGCTCATCGGCCTGCTGTCCGTGGTCGTGCTCACCGCGCTGGGCCCGGACGTGACGCTCCTGGGGGTGCACCCGGCCTCGGTCGGGATGATCGCCTTCTACATGGGCGGGCTCTGGCTGATCAGGCAGGAGAACGAGCAGCCCATGTGGCGGGCCGTGCGCACCCGGGAGACCGTGGTGGACGTCCCCGACGACGACGGCACCGACGAGGAGGACGGCACCGGCACGGGCGTGCTGTGGGTGCGCTTCCTCGCGGTGGGCGCCGTGGTGGCCGTGGGCGGATGGGCGCTCGCCGAGGCGGCGGGCGTGATCGTGGATTCCACCGGGCTCAGCGCGGGGTTCGTCGGCGCCGTGGCCATGGGCGCGGTGAACGCCATCCCCGAGACGGTCGCGGCGGTCGCCGCGGTCCGGCGGGGCGCGATGACCCTGGCGGTGTCCGCCATCATCGGCGGCAACAGCCTGGACGCGCTCAACGTGGCCGTGGGCGACGTCTTCTACCGCGGGGGTTCGCTGTACCACGCCGCCAGCGCCGACGAACTCTTCCTCACCGTCGGCGCGCTGCTGATGACCGTGGTCCTGCTCGCCGGGCTCATCATCCGCCAGACGAAGGGCTGGGGCCGGATCGGATTCGAGGGCGTGCTGCTGATCGTGCTCTACCTGGGAATCCTCGGCGTGCTCACGTTCTGACGCCGTCCGCGCCCCCGGCGCGGGCTCCGTTCCGAGCGGGACGCCTCCGGTACTGGTAGCGGTGTCCCTTCTGGACGGGGCGGCTCCTGCGTCGCGGGGCGCGGTACCCCTCCTCAACGGATCCGCTCCTGGGGGCGGGGCGCGGTAGCCCCCAGCGGATCCGTTCCTGCGGCGCGGGCCGGGGGCCTCCTCCTTCAGCCCACCCGGTGCAGCCGGACCCCGTCCAGGCGCCCGTCCTCGGCCACCAGCGTCATGTACGTGTGGTGGGGCTGCCTGCGCCGGTCGGTGGGGGAACCCGGGTTGAGCAGGCGCAGACCGGAGGGGGCCGTGGTGTCCCACGGGATGTGGGAGTGCCCGAACACCAGCACGTCGCAGTCGGGGAAGCGCTCCTGGCAGCGCTTCTCGCGCCCGCGCGCGTCGCCGGTCTCGTGCACGACCGCGAAGCGCACCCCGCCGAGCGTGGCGCGGGCGACCTCGGGCAGCCGCTCGCGCAGGTCCGCGCCGTCGTTGTTGCCGTGGACGCCGACCAGGAGTTCGGCCCGCGCGTCGAGGCGTTCCAGACTGGCCAGGTCGCACCAGTCCCCGGCGTGGATCACCGCGTCGGCCCGGTCGACCTCGCGCCACACCTGTTCGGGCAGGTCGCGGGCGCGGCGCGGGATGTGGGTGTCGGACACGATCAGTACACGCATGCGCGCAAGCGTAGGCGACGCGGGCGTCGGCCGGGCGCCTTCGCGCGCGGGTCGCTGTGCCGCTCGTGCCCGCCCGCTCACCCGCGCGGACGCGCTCCGGTCACTCGTCGGCGCCGAGGGAGTTGTACCCCTTGGCCCGCTCCTGACCCGACAGCGCGTGGATGGAGTCCATGATCCGGTCGGTGATCTCCCGGCGCGCCTTGCCCGGGGCGAGGTGGTCGTAGCCGGTGGAGAAGTCCAGCGGTTCGCCGAAGCGGATGCTGTAGGGGCGCGGGCGCGGCATGGAGGCGCCGACCGGCTGCACGTCCTGGGTTCCGGCCACGGCCACCGGCACGACCGGGGCCTTGGACTCCATCGCCAGCAGGGCCACGCCGGTGCGGCCCCGGTACAGGCGCCCGTCCCGTGAGCGGGTGCCCTCGGGGTAGATCACGCAGGCCTCGCCCTCGTTCAGGCGCTCCAGCATCATCTCCAGGGACAGCATGGCCCCGCGCGCGTCGCGGCGCTGCACCGGCATGGCGCCCAGGGAGGAGAACACGGTCCTGGTCACGCGCCCCTTGATACCGGTCCCCTCGAAGTAGTCGGACTTGGCCAGGAAGCGCACCCGGCGCTGGGTGACCGACAGCGGGATGATCACGCTGTCGATGAAGGACAGGTGGTTGCTGGCCAGCAGGACCGCTCCGTCGGCGGGGACGTTCTCACGGCCCTCGACGGTCGGACGGCACAGGGTACGGGCGAGTACCGATACCGTCTGCCGCAAAGCACCGTAGAACACGTGTTCTCCCTCACCAATGGTCGGATGACGGAGTCCAATGTAAGGCCGACCCGTGGGTAACAACGGGTCGGCCACGAGGAGAGTGTTCCAGGTCACCACGCCGGGAGGGTGGGCGGAACAGGCCCGTGACGTGCGGGTTCCTGTGGGTTCAGTCGGCGCGGCGCCACTCGGCGTTGGCCCCGCACACCACCAGGCACGGCCGCTCGCCGGGGACGCGCCCCGCCAGCCAGGCGGCGAAGGGCACGGCCGCGGCCGGTTCGGTGGCGATGCGGAACTCCTCCCAGAGCCGGTCCTGGGCCCGCAGGATCTCGGCGTCGCTCACCAGGGCCCGGGTCACCGGGTGGGCGCTCAGCACCTCGAAGGGGACCCGTCCCAGGGTGGCCGCGCCCAGCGCGGAGGAGGCCACCGAGTCCACGGGGGTCTGCACGGGGTGCCCGGCGGCCATCGCGGCGTGCATGCTCGCGCAGCCCTCGGGTTCGGCGCCCACGACCTCGCGCCCCTCCGCGCCCAGGCGCACCCCGGCCACCAGCCCGCCGCCGCCCACCGCGACGACGATGGTGTCGCACTCGGGCGCGTCGGCGGCGATCTCCAGTCCGATCGTGCCCTGACCGGCCACGACGAGGGCGTCGTCGAAGGCGTGCAGGTAGCGCACGCCCTCGGCCTCGGCGCGGGCGCGGGCCGCCTCGGCTGCCACCGCGTAGTGCTCTCCCACCCTGACGATCTCGGCGCCGGTGGCGGCCAGCGGCGCCGCTTTGGCCTCCGGGATCGACTCGGGGACGTAGACCGTCGCGCGCACCCCCAGCAGGCGGGCGGCGGTGGCCACCCCCAGGCCGTGGTTGCCGCCGGAGGCGGTGATCACCCGGTCGGTGGCCTCCCCGCCCAGTAGGGCGTTGAGGGCGCCGCGCAGCTTGAACGCCCCGGTGCGCTGGAGGTGCTCCAGCTTGAGCGTCAGCGGACGCCCGTCCACCTCGGCGTGCATGACCGGGGTGCGGCGGGCGTAGGGGGCGATGCGTTCGGCGGCGGCACGGACGTCGGTGGCCGTGGGCGCGGCGTGCGCGGTCGTGGTGCTCATACAGCCCACTGTGCCCCTACCGGCCATTAACTTAAAGTTGGGTCTGCTAAAGATCGTTAAGCGAAACTTTGTACCTGGCTTTGTGTGAAAGGAGGACCGCCGTGCTGGACGCCAACCGGGTGCGGGTGCTCGTGGAGATCGCGCACGCGGGCTCGATCGCCGCGGCCGCCGAGCGCCTGTCCTTCACCCCGCCCGCCCTGTCCCAGCAGCTCACCAAACTGGAGCGCGAGGTCGGCTGCACCCTGGTCGAACGCGGCCGCACCGGGGCCACCCTCACCGAGGCGGGCCGGGTCCTGCTCGAACACGGCGAACGGGTGCTGGGGGAGCTGCGCGACGCCGAGGCCGCCGTGCGCGCCGTGGCGGGCGAGCCGCCCGACCGCCTGTCCCTGGGGGCCTTCGCCAGCGCGGGCAAGGTCCTGTTGCCCGCCACCCTGGCCGCCTTCGGGCGCCAGCACCCCCAGGTGCGGCTGTCGCTGTCCGACATCGAGCCCCCGGGCGGGTACGGACTGGTCGCCTCCGGGGACCTGGACCTGCTCCTGACCCACCGCTACCCGGGCGTGCCCCTGCCGCGCTCCGGGGGCCTGCACCGCGAACGCGTCCTGGTGGACCCGCTGCTGGCGGTCGTGCCCGAGGGCCACGCCCTGGCCGACCGCGACGTCGCGCTGGCCGACCTGGCGGGGGAGGAATGGATCTGCGGGGCCCCGGGCATCTACAACCGGATCAGCCTGGACACCGCCGCCGCTGCCGCCGGGGTGAGCCTGAACGTGGCCTACGAGACCCGCGACTACGAGGTGGCCCTGGCCCTGGTCGAGGCCGGGGTGGGGGTGGCCCTGGTCCCGCTGAGCATCCTGCGCTCGGACCGCCGGGGCGGCTGGGTCAGCCGTCCGCTGCGCGGCACCCGCCTGGCCCGCGAGATCTACGCCGTGCACCGGCGCCGCCCGCCCGAGCCCGTCCCGGCCATGGTCGAACTCCTGCGCGGCGTCGCGTCCCGGGCGCTGGGCGGAGCCGGGGAGGCGGGCGGGACTCACAGCGGAGGCGAACCCGGCGGGCTGGGTGCGTTCCAGCGGTAGAGCAGCGCCAGCAGCCGCACGGTGAAGCACAGCACCGCGCCCACCACGGCGATCCAGCCCCAGGTCAGGCCCGCCCAGTACGCGACGGCGACCAGGCCCGCGCCCAGCAGGGCGGGGACGGCGTACAGGCGCGAGTTGGCGCTCAGCACGGTCGGCACCCGGTTCAGCAGGACGTCGCGGATCGTGCCGCCGCCCACCCCGGTGACGACGCCGAGCAGGGTGGCCTGGAGGGGGCCGAAACCCAGCTCCAGGGCCTTGGTCGCCCCGATCACCGCGAACAGGCTCAGCCCGGCCGCGTCGAAGACGAGGATGGGCCGGTTCAGGTGGGTGAGCTGCCTGCTGAGGAAGAACGCGGCGGTCGCGCCCAGCAGCGCCGTGCAGATGTAGCGCCAGTCCTGGAAGGTCGCCGGGGTCACGCCGAGCAGCAGGTCGCGGATGACGCCGCCGCCCAGGGCGGTCACCACGCCCAGGGCCAGGACGCCGACGATGTCCAGGCGCGCGGTGCGGATGCCGGTCAGCGCCCCGTCGACGGCGAAGGCGAGGATGCCGACGAGGTCCAAGGCGAGGATCAGGGTCTGCGTGGACATGCGCGTGCGCCGGGGACGGCGGTTCCTTCCGGACGGGGCGGCGCCCAAAGGGCCGATCGGCTATTCCACCACGTCCGGGACGCGTGTGACGCGCGTGGGTGCTGTGACGCGCCGTACAGAGGTTCCGCGTGCGGGCACGCGCTCTCCCGCCCTGGGGGCGGCGCGTGTGGACACCAGCGGTCCGCGCGTCGGCGCCCCGGTCCCGGCCCGGGGCGGGTGCCCGCGCCCGGGCTCCGGGCGGAGGGACACCCCGTCGGCGCGGTGGCGCGTGTGGCCCCGAGGCCCGTCGGGCTCCCCGCCGTCACGCCGTCCCCGGTCCGGACCGGACCGGACCGCGCGAACCCGGAGAATGACGGCGTGTCGGGACTTCCCCGGAACACGGGCAGGCGACACCATCGGGGGTGACCGGGACCCGGGCGGAACGAGGACACATGCAACACATGGACGCGATCGTCATCGGAATGGGGCCGGGCGGTGAGACCGTCGCGAGTCGGCTGCTCGCCGCCGGCAAGCGCGTGGCGGTGGTCGAGCGCGAACTCATCGGCGGCGAGTGCGGCTACTGGGCCTGCATCCCCACCAAGGTGCTGCTGCGCCCGCCGGAGGTGCGCCAGGAGGCCGACGGCGCCGCCGGGGTCTCCCGCCCGGACCTGCGCTGGCCCGAGCTGCGCGACTACCGGGACCAGATGATCCGCCACCTGGACGACTCCGCGCAGGTCCAGGGGTACCGGGACCAGGGCGCCCTGGTGCTGCGCGGCGAGGGGCGCGTCATCGGCCGCGACCCGTGGCGGGTGGCGGTGGGCGACACCGAACTCACCGCCGACCACGTCGTCGTGGCCACCGGTTCGGAGGCGGTGCGCCCGCCGATCGAGGGGCTGGACGACCTGGACCCCTCCGTGGTGTGGACCAACCGCGAGGCCACCACCCTCACCGACGTGCCCGGCCGGGCCGTCGTGGTCGGCGGCAGCGCCGTGGGGGTGGAGCTGGGCCAGTTCCTGGCCCGGATGGGCTCCCAGGTCACCCTGGTCCAGCGCGGCCCGCGCCTGGTGAACCGCGAGGAACCCCGCCTGTGCGAGCTGATCAGCGACCAGTTCGACCGCGACGGCGTCACCGTGCACCTGAACACCCAGGTCTCCGCGGTGGCCCGGGACGGGGACGGGATCCGCGCGACCCTGGACAACGGCGAGCAGGTGGAGGCGGACGTGATCGTGCTCGCCACCGGCCGCCGCCCCCGCGGCGGCGGCCTGGGGCTGGAGGAGATCGGGGTGGAGCTGGACCGCGCCGGCCTGCGCGTGGACGAGCGCTGCCGAGCCGCGCCCGGGCTGTGGGGGGTCGGCGACGCCACCGGCCGGGCCCTGTTCACGCACGTGGCCAAGTACCAGGGGCGCGTGGTCGCCGACAACATCCTGGGTAAGGACCGGGCCGCCGACTACACCGGCGTGCCGCGCGTGATCTTCTCCTACCCCGAGATCGCCGGGGTGGGGCTCACCGAGGCCGAGGCGCGGGAACAGGGGATCGACACGGCCACCGCCGAGGCCGACCTGCCCCAGACCCTGGCCCGGCCCTGGACCTACGACACCGACCCGCGCGGCACCCTGGGACTGGTCGCCGACCGCCGCCGCGGGGTGCTGGTGGGCGCGTGGGCGTTCTCCCCGATGGCCTCGGAGTGGATCCACACCGCGGCGCTGGCGATCCGCACCGGCCTGCCGGTCGCGGCGCTGCTGGACTCGATCCCGCAGTTCCCCACGTACAACGAGGCCTACCTCATCGCTTTGGAGAACCTCGAAATGTGAGGTGGCGGCACCGGCGTCCGGCGGGGAGGCCGGACGCCGTCCGGTGCCCGCGGCCCCGGGACGCGGACGCCCCGGGGGGGAGACCAGGGGTATCGGGGACGCGGAGGCGCCGACCTCTCCGGAGGCGGAGCGCACCGGGGCGCGGGCCCGCCCGGCGGGGAAGGTCAGGCCCTCCCCGCCAGGGCGGCCTCCTCCTCGGCCTCCACACCCCGGTTCCACTCGGCCTTGCTCGACTGCCAGCCGTCCTCGTCGCGTCCCAGGCGCCAGTAGCCCGACACCGACAGCTGCTCCTTGGGCAGGCCGTGCTCGACGCGCAGCAGACGGCGCAGGTCGCGGACGAAGGCGGCCTCGCCGTGCACGAACGCGTGGACACGGCCCGCGGGGAAGTCGAGGGCGCGCACGGCGGGGACCAGGACCGAGCCCACGGCCTCGTCCCCCCGGTGCAGCCAGTGCACCTGGACGCCCGGGCCGCCCTCCAGCTTCAGCTCGTCCTCGGGGCCGCCGACCTCGACGAACACGTGGGCGGTGGCGTCCGGGGCCAGCGCCTCCACGGCGGTGGCGATGGCGGGCAGGGCGCTCTCGTCCCCGGCCAGCAGGTGCCAGTCGGCGCCGGGGTCGGGGGAGTAGGCGCCGCCGGGGCCCATCAGGCGCAGCCGGTCGCCCGGCCTGGCGCCCGCCGCCCACACCCCGGCCAGTCCGGTGCCGCCGTGGTGGACGAAGTCGAGGGTGAGCCGCCGGGCCTCGGCGTCCCAGTCGCGCACGGTGTAGGTACGGGTGACCGGCCACTCCTCGCGGGGGCGCTCGGCGCGCACGCGCTCCAGGTCGAAGGGCTCGGGGTCGCCGGGCGCGGGCGGGGGGAAGAGCAGCTTGACGTAGCTGTCGGTGTGCCCGTCGGTGGAGAACGCGTCCAGGCCCTCCCCGCCCAGGACGACCCTGACCATGTGCGGGGTGATCTGCTCGACCGCCTCGACCCTTCCGGTGTGGACGGTCCTGGCCCGTCCCTGCCGCTGTGCCACGGCGCCCTCTTTCTTCCGGGGTGAGTTAGGTAAACCTAAGTAGGACTTACCGTAAGGCACGGGGACGCACCAGGGCAAAACCTGAGCCCCGGTGGAACCCGAATCAGGACCGATCGTCGCGCTACGCCCCGCCGGGCGGCTGCGGCAGCCCGCCCCGGGGTGGGACCGGCTCGTGCGTGCGGGGTGGTCAGATCGGGGCCGGAGCCCGCGCCTGCGGCCCCGGGCCCGCCTCCGCCGCGGGCGGTCGGCCACGCCGAGTCGGACCGCGCCCGCCGGGGACGAGCCCGCTACCAGGGCCACCGCCGACACCGACAGCGACGCCGGTAGCGGGATCGCCGTGGGAGAGACCCCGTTGCCACGGCGCAGTGCGGGCGTGCGCCCTCAGGCGGCGTCGGGGCGGTCCTTCCCCGGAGCGCGGCCGACCACGGTGAACGCCGCGTGCAGCCGCCGGTCGTCCTCCGGCGCCCCCGCCCGCAGGGCCGCCAGCCAGGCCGCCGCGCCCGCCGTGCACCCGGCCGTGGCGACCTCCGCCCCCGACGCGGACAACGCCAGCTTGCGGGTGAGCGCCGAGCGCACCGGCTCGGACCGCGAGAGCACCCCGCCGGCCAGCACCACCGGCAGTCTCTCCCCGGGCGAGCGCACCTGGTGCACCGAGTGCGCCAGGTGTCCCGCGGCGGCCTCCACGATCACCTCGGCCGCCGGATCGCCCTGCGCGTGGGCCTCGCTGACCAGGGGCGCCAGCGCGGCCAGCGTGACCGGGGCGGCCGTGGTCAGGACCCGGGCGAAGTTGCGGGCGTGCTCCTCGGGCAGGTGGTTCCCTCCCTCCGAGGGGCGCTGGCCCGGGATGACCTGCTTGGCCACCGCGCGCGCCAGCGGACTCAGCTCCCCGCTCCGGGACAGCTGCCGAGCCGTCTCCCTGGCAGCCTGGTGCCCGATCCAGAACCCCGACCCCTCGTCGCCGATGAGCCACCCCATGCCGTCCGCCGAACGGGTCCGCCTGCGCTCCTCGACCCGGGTGGCGATCGCCCCGGTCCCCGCGATCAGCACCGTGCCGTCGGGCCCCGGGGTGCCCGAGGCGAAGGCCACCTCGTCGTCGCCGGTGAACGCCGTGTTCTCCGGCACCAGTCCCGCCCCGGCCAGGGCCCGCTCCAGGTGCGCGCGCACCGCGTCGTCGCGCAGCGCGGACACCCCCGCCAGACCGACCACGCCGAAGGCCACGGCCCCGCGTGCCCGCGGCCCGGCCGCGTCGAGCGCTCCCGCCACCGCCTCGGCCAGCCGCTCGGCGGCTCGTTCCGCGCCGTGGGAGTTGGGGTTGGCGCCCCCGGCCCGGGCCTCGCCCAGCCGCTCTCCGGAGAGGGTGGCCACCAGCGCCCGGGTGGCGGTGCCCCCGGCGTCCACCCCCAGGACGAGTCTGCTCCGGTCGCCCGGCTGGTCGGATCGGGCACGGGAAGAAGAGGAGATCGTACGTTTCACAGGGGAGAGGTGCCCCGTGGCACCGCGTATTACTCGTCACGGCGGCCCGGTCCGCGCGGCGGACGGGGGAGAGGCGGTCTGCCGCAGCGGCCGAGCACGGGGGAACAGGCGTCCGCGCCGCGCGCGGGAGGTGCGCGGCACGAGGGGAAACCCACTGGCGCCCTCCCCGTGGCGGCTGAGAGGCTCGGTGCCATGACAGGAGCGCCACAGCACGACCCCTCCCGCCGAGACGACGCCCCCGCGTGGACCGTGCGCGAGGGCACGGAAAAGGATCACTCCGAGGCCGTCAGGGTCTTCTGCGAGGCCCTCAACCTCTCAGCCCGGGAGATCCTGGACAACGAACGCGACCACCCCACCGCCGAGCACGACCGCACCCTGCTCGCCGTGGACGGCGACCGGGTCGTCGGCACCGCCCTGGCCAACGGCTTCGAGATGACCATGCCCGGCGGACCCCGCCGCGTCGCGGGAGTGAGCGGAGTGGGGGTGTGGCCCACCTATCGCCGCCGCGGCGTCCTCAGCGCGCTCATGCGCCGCCAGCTCGCCGACGTCCGGGGCCGGGGCGAGAAACTCTCCGTACTGTGGGCCTCCGAGGGCGGTATCTACGCCCGTTTCGGCTACGGCCTGGCCTTCCGCGAGACCGGCGCGACCCTCCAGCGAGCCCACGCCCGCCTGCGCCCCGACGCCCCCCGCGACCCCTCCCTCACCCTCGAACTGGCCGAGACCGCCGAGGTCCGCCAGGAGGTGGAGCGGGTGTACCGCGAGGCGCTGCCCCAGCGCGCGGGCCAGCTCGCCCGAGACGAGCACTGGTGGAGCCTGATGCTCCAGGACAAGGAGGCCGGCGGGCCCGGACGGCTGCGCGCGGCCCTGGTGCGCGGCCCCGACGGCCCCCTCGGGTACGCGCTGTACCGCATCGTCAACCGCTGGGAGGACGGTCTGCCCTCGGGGCGGGTGGTGGTGCGCGAGCTGGCCTCCGTCTCCACCGCCGCCCGGGTCGCCCTCTACGAACACCTCCTGGACCGCGACCTGACCAGCGAGGCGGTCTTCGAGAAACTGCCCGAGGACGACCCCCTCACCGTCCTGCTGGCCGACCCCCGGCGCCTGGTCCGGCGGGACTTCGACGCCCTGTGGGTGCGCCTGGTGGACCTGCCCGGCGCCCTGTCCGACCGCCCCTACGCCGCCCCGGTGGACACGGTGCTGGAGGTCGCCGACCGGTACGCCCCCTGGAACGCCGGGCGCTGGCGCCTGGAGGCGGACACCGGCGGCGCCCGCGTGAGCCCGACCGACGCCGCCCCCGACCTCGGCCTGGACGCCTCCCACCTGGGCGCGGCCTACCTGGGCAGGCGCACGCTGACCGCCTTCGCGGACGCGGGTCTGCTCACCGAGCACGTCCCCGGCGCGGCGGCCCGCCTGGACACCGCCCTGCACGCGCCGCGCGCGCCCTTCTGCGGTACCGACTTCTGAGGGCCCGGCCCCGCGTACCGACCTCGCGTACCGGTCACGGTGCGCGGGGCACGCGGTCCCGTGCGTCCGTCATCACGCGGGCGACGGGCGGCTCCATGCGGCGGAGGCCCCTGGGACCCCAGGGGCATCCAGCGGCACCAAGTACCCCGCGACCCCAGGGACTTCCAGCGGCCCCGAGCATCGCCGGGATTCCAGGGATGCTCGGGGCCTCCAGCGGCACCAGGTGCCCCGAGACCCCCAGTGGCACCAGGCACCCCCGGGGCCACCGGGACCCGCTGGTAGCATGACGGCCATGGAGCTCATCGAGGTCGACAGACTCTAGCCACCGAACCGCCGGTGGCCTTCATCCGCGAGGGCGCGTACCGCGCCCCGGTGAACGACCTCGACCTCGTCGGGGGCGGTCCGTCCGCGTACGCCCCGCGGCGTCGCTGACCCGCCCCTCGACCGGGTCCATTCCGGCGCGTTCGTGACGCCGACCACCCAGCGCGCCCCCGTGCGCGTGGTGACGTCCGCCCGCCTTCGAGAGCGGAGACGACCGGCACCCCGTCCGCGTGCGCGTGGCGACGGCCAAGGAGCAGTTGACGCGTTGACGACTTCCGCCCCGTCCTCATGCGCGCGGTGACGCCGATCCGCCCGCCTCTTCGGCCCGTCACGGGTCGAACACGCACCCGCCCGGCACCACTCTGCCGGCGTTCGCGTGTTCCCCCGCCATCGACCCCGCCCCGCGGCCCGACCACGGAGTCGTCCGCCGCCGGGGACAAGGAGAGCTCCAAGCATGTCCACCAAGTCCGCCGTCACACTCACCGACCTCACCTTCGCCTGGCCGGACGGCACGGTCGCGATCGACCACGTGAGCGGCACGCTCACGACCGGGCGCACCGGGCTCGTCGGCCGCAACGGCGCGGGCAAGTCCACCCTGCTGCGCCTGATCGCCGGTCTCCTACGCCCCACCTCTGGACGCGTCGACGCGGTCGGCGACGTCGGCTACCTCCCGCAGACCCTGACCCTGGGCACGGAGGCGACGGTCGCCGAACTGCTCGGCATCGACGCCACCCTCGCCGCGCTCCGCGCGATCGAGGCGGGCGACGCCGACGAACGCCACTTCGACGCGGTCGGCGACGACTGGGACATCGAGGCGCGCGCCGACGAGGCCCTGCACGAGATCGGGTTCACCGCCGCCGACCTCGACCGCCGCGTCGCGCAGGTCTCCGGAGGTGAGGCGGTACTCATCGCCGTCACCGGTATGCGCCTGAGGCGCACCCCGATCACCCTGCTCGACGAGCCCACCAACAACCTCGACCGGCCCACGCGGGCCAGGCTCGCCGCGTTCGTCGACACCTGGCCCGGCACCCTCGTCGTCGTCAGCCACGACCTCGAACTGCTCGAACACATGGACAGCACCGCCGAACTCCACGCCGGGAGCCTCGACGTGTTCGGCGGCCCCTACAGCGCCTGGAAGGAGCACCTCGAACAGGAGCAGGCAGCCGCCGTCCAGGCGGCCCGGTCCGCGCAGCAGGCCCTCAAGGTCGAGAAGCGCCAGCGCGTGGAGGCCGAGACCAAGCTCGCCCGCCGCGAGCGCACGGCCAGGAAGACGCAGAAGGACGGCGGCATCCCCAAGATCCTCGCGGGCAACCGGGCCAGCAAGGCGCAGGCCTCGGCCGGGGCGATGCGCTCGACCCTCGACGACAAGGTCCAGGCCGCGCAGGCCGCGGTCGACGCCGCCGACGCGCGCGTACGCGAGGACGAGCACATCCGCCTCACGCTGCCCGATCCGGACGTGCCGCGCGGCCGCCGCCTGGCGGAGTTCCACGCCGAGGGGCGCACCGTCGTCGTCCAGGGGCCCGAACGCGTCGCCCTGGTCGGCCCCAACGGCGCCGGGAAGTCGACCCTGCTCCAACAGCTCGTCCACGGCGGCGATCCGGTTCCGGGCCGCGCGCACGGCACGCTCCTCACCGACCGTGTGGGGTACCTGCCCCAGCGCCTGGACGGCCTGGACGACGCCGCGAGCGCGCTGGAGAACGTGCGGGCGGTCGCCCCCGGCACGCCGCCGGGCGAGGTCCGCAACCAGCTCGCCCGCCTGCTGCTGCGCGGGGACGGTGTGGACCGCCCCGTCGCCACGCTCTCCGGCGGCGAGCGGTTCCGCGTCTGCCTCGCCACGCTGCTCCTGGCGGAGCCGCCCGCGCAGCTGCTCGTCCTGGACGAGCCGACGAACAACCTCGACACCTCCAGCGTCGAGCAGCTCGCCGAGGCCCTCGACGCCTACCGCGGCGCGCTCCTGGTCGTCAGCCACGACCACGGGTTCCTGCGCAGGATCGGGATCGACACCGTCCTGGAGATCGACCGGAAGGGCGGCCTGCGCCAGCGCGCCGGACTGGGGGACTGACGCCGACCGGTGCCCGCCGGTGAGGGAACCGGCGGGCACCGGGCCGGGGCCCGGTCCCCAGTACACACCAGGGCCTCCATCACACCCGGCACGAGACAGACCGCACGACCGAACGCGAACATGTGGTGCGGTCGGTGTCGCAGCGCTTTCGTGAAGTCCCTGAAGTTCGCGACCTCCTAGAACGAACATGAGTACGGCAGATAGGGAGAACACGTCGGATACACGGGGGGACTGGAAGAAGTCGTCCTACAGCGGCAGCTCCGGCGGCGACTGCGTGGAGGCCCGAGATGGCAAGAGGTGTGCGGTACGTGATACCGCCCATCGATCCTTGGGTGCGCTGGAAGTTTCCGCAGGCGAGTGGAACGCTGTCCTTGCCTCCCTGAAGAAGCGCTGAGACGGTGCTGTCCCCGCTGGCCGAATCGGCGGGGACGCCGACTCGGTCAGCACGCACGAACACCTTTGTTGTCACGCGCCACGGTGAACCTCCGCCCGCTCCACGCCTTCACGCCGATCAACAGGACGCCCCGAGGAGGTTCGGATCCTCTTCCACCGTTCGCGCGCCCTCAGGACCCCTCCTTCACACCAGTGGTCGAGGTGAGGCGCTCGACCAACGCCACCAGCCCGGAACCATCGCCGAGGTCGCTCAGGACTGCGTCGGCCCCGGCGTCGAGAAGGTCCTCGCGGGTGCTCGCCCCGGTCGCCACCGCGATCACCGGGGACCCGGCGTGATGAGCCCCGCGGACGTCGTGCGGTGTGTCGCCGACGACCACCGTCCTTTCGGGTACGAAGACGATACCGAGCCTGGCCCCGGTGCGTTCCCGAGCGGCCGTCACCAGATGCGCGCGGTCGCTGCTGTGGTCTCCGTACCCGCCGGTGTCCAACTCCAGATGCTCGGTCAGGCCGAACGCCTGGAGTTTGGCGCGGGCGATGACTTCGATGTTGCCGGTGACCAGACTCTGCACGGCACCGGCGCGGTGGAGCAGGGCGATGGCCCCACGACCACCGGGCAGAGCCCGGCCTTGTGAGTGCATCCGATCCCGCAACACCAACGCAGCGTCCCCGAGAGCCCGGTAGAAGGCCGCGATGGTCGTCTCGTTGGCCTCACGGTCGTTGAGGGTGAGGGTGTCGGTGATGATGGCCTGCTCGGTACGTCCGGCCATCGACGCGATCTTGCGTGGGCGCTCGCCGGTCACCCGTTCGAACGCGTGGGCGTAGATGTCCCTGCTCACTCCGCTGATGGTGAGGAGGGTGTGGTCGATGTCCCAGAGGATGAGGGGAGTGGTAGAAGGAGGCAGCACGGACGCATCGTCGCATGCCTTGTCGCGGCCTGCCCCAGCGATCGTTCCTCGTTGATCTGCGTCGCTTGGGCTCAGGAAGGCCATAGGCGAGGGTGCCCCAGTTCTTGTAGCCGATGGGTCGTAGTCGAACACGCACCGCCCTGAAATAGGTGCAGCTTTCCCAATACATTTTCTGGGCGTGAATAGGAGTTTCATTCCGGGGTGAGGTGGGCGCCTCGCGTGCGGGGTATCGGATCAGATCTGTCCACTTGGACCCGTGTTCCCCTTGATGTGCTTCTGCACCATTCGACTTCTTGCTCTAGGTCACGCTACCGTCACAAGAAGTCGAGCTCCGCTTGGGAGTCCCATGCCCGCCCGCTCAAGCCCTCGAAGTCGAAGAATCGGGACACCGGTCGCAATCGGGCCTTCTTTCGCAAAAGGGACGCACCCCGCGAAAGCTGCGAACCCGGCCCGTGGTTCGCGTGGAAGGCGGGCGACAGAAAATCAACTTCGACGTTGGGAACACAGATGGACCCTTCGCACACCACCAGCACTGTGAAAGATGACCCGATCCAAGACGACCTGAAACGCATCTCACAGGCAAGCCCGCAGTGCTCCTTCATCGACTCCCGCCCCAAGGCACCGGAGGCGACGAGCGCCCTCTACATCCGGCAGTTCTCCACCACGACCGCGAAGGATGGACCCAGGGACCACACGGTCACGGGTGTGCACATCGTGCTCGCCAAGGGCCACCAGAACCAGCTCTGGGAGGCGTTCCACGTCGACCGGAGCACGCAGACGATCGACCCGAAGAACCCCAAGGTCGCCGTCGGTTCCCTGCGCATCTACTGCGACACCCTCGAAGTGCACGGGGCGTTCTCACTGCCGGAGGCGAACGTGGACATTTTCGCCCGCCGCCTCATCTGGGCCGACCAGGACGCCAGCATCAACACCTCTCCCCTTCCCTGGTCATTGCAGAGGGCACCTGATGCCATCGAGGGTGTCGATGGAGCCAAGGGGGTTCCGGCCAAGGACGGGGCTGACGGGAGGAGCGCCGGATCGATCCGGGTCTTTGTTCAGCATGTGGACTCGTCCGCCCCCTCAAAGACCCGTTTGATCGCCTGTGGGGGAGTCGGTCAAGATGGTGGTTGCGGCGAGCACGTAAAACTGTGGGACAGCACAGACATCTGGCTTGAGGGGCTGTGGCCAGACGGAAAGGCAAAAGTTAACTTCGTCCAATATGGCGGGCCTCCAGCCGCCTATTTTCAAAGTTTCCTCGCAAGGAGCAATGACAAAACATATCCCGAGTGGATCTGGGGGAAGAAGGACCATCTACCCCCGGGAAAGCCCGGAAGCGGAGGAAATGGTGGAACCCTGACCACCAACTTTTCCGGTAGCTCTGAACAGCTACTTTCAAACCAAGGTGGGAGTGCCGGAAGGCGGTATGACCCTACCGGTCGGACGAAGGATTCTCAATGGACGGTGAGTTACGCATTCTACAGGATCGACTTGTTCCCTGGCATCGTTTTTGATAAAGGCATCCCCGCAGCGGAATGGCGTAGCACGGACATCCGTGTACTGAGCGGCCCCGGGGCGGAGGAGGGCAGCAGCCCGGCACCGGTGGTCCATGACATCCCCAACGCCTGGGTACACCCGCTCGGGCTGCAGGCGACGTTGGACTACGTGCGCGATCTGTCCCTGGCAGGTGCCCAGGAGCAGTTGCGGGACATGCTGCCGGACTACAGGAAGGCTCTCTCCCAACCCCGCCCGGACACCGGCGCCTGGGACGGGGTCGAATCGGAGTGGGAGGCCGCGCACACCGAGATCGCCACCCTGCTGCTCCGCGACGCGGCCCATCTCGACTACTTCGGCAACCCGGCCGGGTACAGCCCCCTGCTCTCGCTGTCCGGGTCGATCCAGCTGTACAGGGACGAAGCCAAGCGGGCCCTGCGGATGATGCTGATCAGCAAGCGGATCACCACCGCGGAGCGCAGCGCACGCGAAGCATCCACCATCCTCGGCACCACGATCGAGACCGTGAACGCCGACACCAAAGCAGCGGCGGACCAGGTCACCGAGGGCGGGCAGGAGATCCACCGCCTCACCCACTCGATCGACACCGTGAGCAAGGAGCTCACCGGCCTGGCCACCGAACTGACCCGGTTGCGCGACAAACTGCTGGCCCAAGCCCAAGCGGACGCGGAGCGGAAGGCCAGGATCAGGTCCTTCCTCAAGATCGCGGGCGCGTTGCTCCAGGTGATCCCTGTGGGCCAGCCGGTCCTGGGTGCACTGGGGTCACTCACTGCGGTCGGGTCGGACTTCGCGGGGGATGACTGGGAGAGCGCCCCCGCCACGATCTCCAAGATCGGCCCTGTCCTCACACAGAGCGGAAAGGCCCTGAACGAGGCGCGGAAGGCGACCGAGGCAAAGGACAAGGAGAACAAGACGCCGCGGGACTGGAGCAGGATCGGTGAGTCCCTGGGCTCTGCCTGCTCCTTGACCTCGGAGGGCCTCAAGGCGCTCCAGGTGCCCAGGACCGAGGTGGAAGCGGCGCTGGCCAAGCTTCAGGCCGAAAGCCGCGAGTGGAAGGACCTGTCCGAGAAGATCCGGAAGGTCAACGAGAAGAAGGCGGCCCTGTTCGCCGACCTCCAGGCCGTGATGCGGTCGGTGGGTGAGGGATACAGCCGTTTGGCGGCCAACGCCGGCACGGTCGTGCGCCTCAAAAGGGAGCGGAACCAGCAGATGGCCTCGCTCGATCCGGAGGCGGTGGCGGCCGTGCAGGACATGGGGCGGCGCTCCCGGCGCACCCTCCAGGAATACCTGTACCTGGTGGTCAAGTCCTACGAGGCCGCGGTACTCAAACAGCTCAACGTCGACTGGCAGCTGCCGGACGTGACCGACAAGATCGACTCCCTGGTGGGCCCGGCCGAGGAATGGGACGCGGCCAAACTGAACGCGCACGCCGAAGCGCTCGACACCGTCTTTCAGAACACCCTGGCAGACATCCGAAAGCATCTGTTGAAGAACTACGTGAAGACGGCCGTGAGCGAGAAGCCGCTCACACTCCTGGCGACACAGTCCCCGCGGCAGTTCGAGGCGCTGAACTCGAAGACGCGCCGCGTCGTCATCGATCCGCTGGCGGCCACTCTGATCGAGCCCGGAAAACAGCTCGCTCGGCTGCGCAACGTCACACTGGAGCACATCGCCCTGGACCGGAAGTGGTCGGATCTGCCTGCGGACTTCTATGTGCGACTTGAGCTCGTTCCCGCAGGGAAGGGCATCATGCGCCGGGGCAGCGGACTGTACGCCATCACCTCCGAAGCCCCCACTCGCTGGGGATGGACCTGCTCTCCACGACAAGAGGGCGGAGCAGCCAGGATCAAAGCGGATACCACGAGCCCGGACAACGACGACATCCTCGATATCATCCTCGGCCAGGGGTCCAAGGAGATCAGGCAGAAGCTCTCGCTCGTGCCGGCGTGGTCGGACCTGACCCTGTCGGTGGATTTCCCTTCGGACCTGCGGGCTTCGCAGCGTCCGAAGGTCACCGAGCTCCGTTTCACCGTCGAGATCGACAGCGGAGCCGCTCCGGAGGACCAGAAGGTCCTGACCGTCCGCCCGGAGGGTGGCGTGGGCGACGAGGTGATCACCTGCTCCGCCCCTGACAAGGCTGGTCGAGGCGACGGTAACGGCCTGATGGTGCGGATCTACGACCAGGACACGACGGTCGGACTCCAGGCCCCTGCGGGGTCCGGGAACACGGTGTTCCAAGGGTGGGAAACCACCGAGGAAGAGGGGGAGCCCGGAGCGACGTCCGTTCAGATCGAACTCACGAACCATGTGACGGCGTGGCCGTGCTGGGGCCCCGCGCCGGAAGGGCTGGCCCAGGTACCGGCACAGGCCCGACCCGGCCCAACTGAGACGCGGCAGGTGATCCGAATGCAGCCGGACGCCGCCAGCGCGGCCATCGGGCTGGTTCCCCGTTGGGGGGAGGCCACCGTGCTCGAACACGGCCAGGGATGGGACCTGGTGAACTACCGGGGCATCACCGGCTGGATCGCCACCACCTGAAAAGCGGCGGCTTGATGGTGTCGGGCGGGGACACCGCACCTACGGGGTTCCCGCCCGACACGTCTTGCCGCCAGCGCCTGCTCCGAGCTATCTCACAGCCCGAAAACATGAACACTGCTAGCTCAGGGCATGGACTTCCCCGAACTGGTGTGTCCTGCGTTCTTCGGAGCCGGATTTCCGGACGCCGGGGCCGCGTGACCCTTGAAGGAGGGCATCGTGGGAGGTCGTGGACACCCGGCCTTGGTCCGGTCCCGGAAGGCAGCGGGGCTCGTCATGGCACGATCATGCGGCAGGGCCTCCCGCAACGCCACCCGCGTCCAAGTACACGGTCGAACCGGATGGGATGAGCTTTCGGGAAAGGGGCTCCACGTCTCAGGAGACCACCACGACACCCCCCGCTCCGGGAAGTCGTGGTCAGCGGCGGGCGGGTCGCGGCCGAGGTCCTGACAGACCCCGGCCGCGACCGAGCACGGGAGGGGAGGCGCCACCGCCGGGTACGACGGGCGCCCGCGGTCGACGGCCCCTACTCCACGGGGACCTCGAAGGTCCCGAAGTCCGCCGCGTGGAGCGTCACGGCGTCCGTCTCCGTCGGCGGCGCCGGGAAGTAGACGAAGACGCGTTCGGTGTGACCGGTCTCCAGCGGCTGTATCGGCCACTGCGGGGTGGACAGGTACTGGGCGCGCTCCAGGTCCTCGGTCGGCCGGGGGCCCACGCGCACCGCCCGGTAGTGCACGTCCTCGTTCCCGTCGGCGGTGAGGCTGAACGCGGTGAACCGCCCGCCCGGGTAGTCCCGGGAGTTGAGCGGGCGCAGCACCGGCGGGACCGTGCCGCCGGTGTCCATGTGGCGGATGTCGAAGACCCCGACGAGGTAGGCGCCGTCCCGGTAGAGCGGACGCACACCGAGTTCGTACTCGGCGTTGCCCTGGACCAGGCCCGCCTCGGCCGTCTCGATCACCTCGCCGTCCTCGGCGCGGAAGGGCGCCGGGGGAGCCGCGGCGCCGGTCGGGCCGTCGGGCGACCCGGTCTGCTGCTCGGCGCCGGTCCGGGCGTCGCCGGGTTGCCTGATCTTGTAGGAGATCTCCACACGGCGGTTGGTCGCCCGTGCCTCCTCGTCGTCGGCGCCGCCCTCCTCGACGAGGGGTTCCTCGGCGCCCCGCCCTTCGGTCTCGTACTCGTACTCGGTGCCCAGACCCTCTTCGAGGACATCCAGGACGGCCTGGGCGCGGCGCTCGGACAGGTCCTGGTTGTAGTCGTCACCGCCCCTGCCGTCGGTGTGGCCGACGACGCGGATGGGCGGCCGCGACGGGTCGGCGTTCTCCCGGGTCTCCTGTACGACCTCGGCCAGCACGTCCTCGGCTTCGGGGGTGAGGGTGGCCTCGTCGAAGTCGAACAGTACGTCGGCGTGCAGGCCGATGGTCTCCTCGTCGGTGGTCGAGGTCCGGGTCCGGGAGGAGTCCTCGATGATGCTGTACAGGTCGCGGGCGTAGTCTTCGGGCTCGGAGGTCATCTCCGCCTCGCGCAGGGGGACGGCCACCGTGTCGCCGGGGCTGATGTCGGACGGGTCGATGCTGTCGCCGGGCGGTTCCGCCGGGGGCCCGCCGTCGATGACCGGGATACCGGTGAACTCGCCGAACGAGCCGTTCACGACCAGGGTGATCCGTTCGGTGTCCTCGGGCAGCGGGGGAAAGTGCACCTGGTACTCGTAGTCGGCGTCCATCACCCAGTGCGGGACCACCTCGCTGCCGATGGTGGTCTCCCCCGACTCGTCGCGGACCGGCCGGTAGAAGGCCTGGCCCAGCGGATCGACGAGGCTGAAGGCGCTGTGCTGGCGGTCGAGTGCCCCGGTGCCGAAGGGGGCGGGCAGGATCAGGTCCTCCCTGTCCTCCTCCTGGTCGTTGAGGGGGGTCACCGTGAACCGCAGGACGCTCCGGTCCTCCCAGCGTTCGACGTGGTGCACCGAGATCCGCGTCCGGAACAGGTTGGACCCGATCCGCCCCTCCCGTACGTAGGGACCCTCCGGGTAGTCCGCGGCGTCCTGCCGTCCTTCGCTGTCCGGTTCGGGGCGGGGCTCCTCCGGGGAGCCCGGCAGGGTGCAGCCCGAGACCAACAACGTCACGCACGTGAGTACGGCCAGCCATGATCGCAGGGCCATGGGTTCCTTCCTCAGGGGGTGGTCTGCGCGGTGTTGGATGCCCGGCGCGTACGGTCGGTTTCCACCTGCCTACGCCCGTACCGGCCCCGCTCCGGACTATCCGGCGTCGCGGGTCCACCGCCCCATGGCGGGCCACTCCCTGTCGGGATCGTGCACGGGAGTGAACCCGCACCGGAGGAAGAACTCCACCCTGCCCTCGGCGCCCTCGCCCTCCTCGGGCAGCAGGAACACCCACTCGACCCCGGCCGCGCGGGCCCGGTCCACGAACCCTTCCAACAGGCCCCTGCCGACCCCGCGCCGTCTCCACCCCGGGTCCACCACCACCGCCAGCACGTATCCGTGCGGCGGCGGTGCCGGGCTCCCCGACCCCTCGTAGACGCCGTCCAGCACGCCCTCCACCCACCCCACCACCGCACCGTCCCCGTCCGCCTCCGCGACGAGCACCACCATGTCCTCGGGCAGCAGCGAGGCCGGGTAGCCCTTCTCGTCCAGGTGCGGTGAGGCGCGACCGATCAGGGCGGCGATGCCCGGGCCGTCCCCGGGGCGGGCGGAGCGCACGATCATGCCAGAAAGGTAGTCGCCGGACGCGGTCGGCCACCAGCGCGCGCACCGGGAGCGCCGGGTCCCACGGGGAACGCTCCCCGCGGCCGCACGTCCGGTGCCGGACCCACCCGGAACTCCGCACAGCCGTATGGACGGCGCCCGGTCCCCACGCACCGCGAAGCACCGCGAAAAGGAGTGGCACGCCTCCCGGTGGAGTCCGTACGTTGTGGCTCTGGCCCTCCGGACCCCGTGCGCCGTGCGTCGGAACCGAGCCCACGGGCGTACTACCTGGGCCTGGGCCATGTGTCCGGAACGTGCCAGTATCGCCCTGAACATGAAGTGGACCCCGGGCTCGTCCCGCCCTCGCCGCGAGTGCGCCGATCCCCGGTTCCGAAGAGTGGAGGACCGCACACGTGAATGCCGGAGGGGACGCCACCCCGACCGAATGGACCGTACGGGGAACCGACCGCGACGAGTACTCCGAGGTGATGCGCGTCGTCGGCGAGGCGCTGCTGTCCTCGGACCCGCCCGAGGACCGCGAGCCCTTCCTGCGCCCCCTCCTGGACGCCGAGGGCTACGACCGCGTCCTGGTCGCCGTGGACGGGGACGAGATCGTGGGCGCGGTCAACGACTTCGCCTTCGAGATGGCCCTGCCCGGCGGCCCGCGCCCGGTGGCCGGGGTGACCGGCGTGGGCGTGTGGCCCACGTACCGCCGCCGCGGCGTGCTCAGCGCGCTCATGCGCCGCCAGCTCGCCGACATCCACGCGCGCGGGGAGCGCTACGCCGCTCTGTGGGCCTCCGAGGGCGCCATCTACGGCCGGTTCGGCTACGGCCCGGCGGTCACCGAGATGGAGACCGCCGTCCGCCAGCCCCACGCGCGCCTGCGCGCCGACGCGCCCCGCGACCCCGCTCTGCGGGTCCGCCTGGCCGACCCCGGGCAGGTGCGCCCGGACCTGGAACGGGTCCACCGCGAGGTCGCCGCCGTGCAGGTCGGCCAGTTCCAGCGCGCCGCCCACTGGTGGGACCGGGTCCTGCGCGACCAGGCCCAGTTCCGCGAAGGCCGCGGCCCGCTGCGGGCCGCGGTGGTCAGCGGCCCCGACGGGCCGCTGGGCTACGCGCTCTACCGCACCCGCAACAGGTGGGAGCGCGACGGCTCGCGCGGAGAGGTGTACGTCAAGGAGATCACCGCCACGACCCCGGCCGCCTGGACCGCCCTGTACGACCACCTGTTCAACCGCGACCTGGTCACCGAGATCACCTTCGACTTCCTGGCCGTGGACGACCCGCTGCACCGCCTGCTCGTGGACAGCGGCCGGGCGGCGCCCACGCTCTACACCTCCCTGTGGGTGCGGCTGGTGGACGTGCCCGGGGCCCTGTCCGAACGTTCCTACGCCGCGCCGGTGGAGGCGGTCCTGGAGGTCGCCGACCGGTTCGCTCCCTGGAACGCCGGGCGCTGGCACGTCAAGGCCGACACCGGAGGCGCCCGCGTGGAGGCCACGGACGCGGCCCCCGACGTCAGCCTGGACGTGTCGCACCTGGGCGCCGCCCACCTGGGCCAGACCTCCCTGGACGGTTACCTGCGCGCGGGCCTGATCACCGAGCACACCCCGGGCGCGGTGGAGCGCCTGGACGCGGCCCTGCACCGCTCCCGCGCGCCCTTCTGCGGTCTGATCTTCTGACCCCGCGGGCCGCCGATCTCCCGGAGCGCCAGCGCCCCCGGAGATCGGCGACCCCGCGCCGGTGCCGTCCTCCGCGTTCCGGCGGCCCCGGCACGTCGCGGCCCCGGGTTCTCCCGGCTGTTTCGAGGACCGGCCGCACCCGGCGGTCCGGCCCCGCCCGGCGGCGGGGCCGGACCCGTGCCCTCAGCCCTTCAGGGCCTTGACCAGCCGGTCCACGTCGGACTCGTCGTTGTACAGGTGGAACGCCGCGCGCATCCGCCCGTTGCGGGCCGCCGTGACGATCCCCGCCTCGGCCACGCGCTCCACCGCGCCCTCGGGCACCGGGACCGACACGATCGCCGACCCGGCGGGCTCCATGTCCACGGCCTCGCGGAAGCGGTCTCCCAGGGCGGCGTTGTGCTCGCGGATGACCTCCACGCCCACCTCCTCCACCAGGGACAGGGTCTCCTCCAGCCCGACCCACGCCCCCCACACCGGCGCCAGGTCCAGGCGCCGCGCGCCCTCGGCCAGCCGCAGCGGGCCGCCGTAGAGCGACTTCCAGGGCTCGTGCGCCCCGTACCAGTTCGCGGCCAGCGGGGAGAGTGCGGCCAGCGCCTCCTCGGTGCCGGTGAGCAGGGCCGAACCGCGCGGGCCCAGCAGCCACTTGTACGTCGCGCACACCGTGTAGTCGACCCGGTCCACGGGCAGGGGCAGCCACCCCGCGGCCTGGGTGGTGTCCAGCAGCAGCCGCGCCCCGTGGTCGGCGCAGGCCGCGATCAGGTCCTCCACGGGGGCGATCGCGCCGTCGGCGGACTGCACGGCCGAGACGGCCACCAGGTCGGTGTCCGGTCCCACCCGCGACGCCAGGTCGGCCAGGGGCACCTCGCGCACGCTGATCCCCGCGTCCGCCCTGGCCATGAAGGGGTGGACGACCGAGCTGAACTCGTCGGCCGCCGTCAGCACCCGCGCGCCCGGGGCCAGGCTGGCGGCGACGGTGCCCACGAACTGGGAGGCGTGGCTGCCGATGGCCACGTGGGAGGCGGGCACCCCGGTCAGGCGCGCGTAGGCGGAGCGGGCGCGCTCGATGCCCGCGTCTGCCCCACCCGGCTGGAACCGGCCCGCGGCCACGTCGCGGGTGTGCTGCTCCAGGGCCCGTAGCGCCCGCCGGGGCGTCAGGCCGTGCGTGGCGGTGTTGAGGTAGGTGCTCTCGGCAGCGAACTCCTGCTGCGCGGCCCGCAGGCGGGCCCGTCCGGCTTCGTCCATGCCCCGATGCTCACAGCGCGGCGGGGACCGCTCAAGGTCCATTCCGGCCGGGAAAGGACTGCCTTTGGCGGCGGGGGCCGAAGCGCCGGGCACGGGGCGGACCCCCTTCCAGCCCCCGGCGCCTCAGATGCGGAACTTGGCCTCGGCCTCGGTGGAGCCCGCCATGAGCTTGTTGAGCAGGCGCACGAGTTCCTGACGCTCGTCGGGTTCCAGGGCCTCGGCCCAGGCGCTCTCGCGCCGGTTGTGCGCCCGGAAACCGCCGAGGATCGCCCGGTACCCGGCCTCGGTGAGGCTGAGCTGGAGGGCGCGCCGGTCGTGGGCGGCGCGCTCGCGCACGATGAGCCCGTCGCGTTCGAGGGTGTTGAGCAGCGCGGACAGCGCGGCCCGGCTCATCCCCGAGATCTCGGCGGTGGTCTTGGCCTCCATGGGCCCGGCCAGCCACAGCGCGAAGATCACCCGGAACCCGGGCCAGGTGAGCCCGCGCGGGCGGTGCACGGACGACTCCAGGTCGTAGACGACCATGCTCGTCGCCCGGCTCAGGGTCAGGACCATCCGCATGGCGTCGGCGTTCACGGAGGGCAGTTCCTGCTCGGCCTTCCGCACCGCGTAGTCCACGAAGGACCAGAAGGTGAGTTCGGGGGCGGTGTCGTGGGTCACGTCGGTCAGCCTAGTGCCTGATCTCCCGCCGGGACCGGTCGCGGCCGGTCCCGCGCGTCCGCGCCGGTCGGGGAGCGCCCGCCTCCGCTCCCGGCACACGGCGGGCGGCCCGGCGCACGCGTCGGCACCGGTCGGAGCCGCCGCGCAGCTGAGTCCGCCCCGCCCGGGCCGCGCTCGCGAACCGCCAGGTGGGAGGTCGGCGGACACACCCGCCCCCGTCGTATCATGTGATCTGTATCACTCAGTAGCGGGCTCTGGGCCTCTTGGTCCTGTGGCGCGGAGCACGTTATGGTCAGGATCATCAAACCTTTGATCAATTGGGCGGCGGCAGCCGTCCGGAGCGAGTGAAGGGCCCCGACCATGGCAGCCAAGCCGTTCGCCTCATCCGCCGACACCGAGGCCAAGGAGCAGACCCTGGAGGTCCTGGCCGACGGCGTCTACGCCCTCACCGCCGAGGGCGACCCGAACGTGGGCGCCATCGAGGGCGAGGACTTCCTCGTGGCCTTCGAGGCCCTGGCCACGCCCGCCGCCGCGGGGGAGTGGCTCGCCAAGCTGCGCGAGCACACCGACAAGCCGATCCGCTACCTGGTGCTCTCGCACTACCACGCGGTCCGCGTCCTGGGCGCCAGCGCCTTCGACGCCGAGATCATCCTGACCCACGAGAAGACCCACGAACTCATCCGCGAGCGCGGCAAGGAGGACTGGGCCAGCGAGTTCGCCCGCATGCCGCGCCTGGCCAAGGACGCCGACTCCGTGCCCGGGCTGACCTGGCCCACCCAGACCTTCGCCGACCGCACCACCATCGACCTGGGCGGCGACCGGGGCGAGCTGGTCCTCCAGTACTTCGGCCGCGGCCACACCGAGGGCGACATCGTCGCCTGGCTGCCCAAGCAGAGGATCCTCTTCGCCGGGGACCTCGTCGAGGCCCAGGCCGCCCTCTACACCGGCGACGCCTTCCACCACGACTGGGCCGGGGCCACCCTGGACGGCGTCAAGGCCCTGGAGGCCGAGATGCTCGTCGGCGGGCGCGGCGCGGTCAGCCGAGGCCGCGAGGAGGTCGACGCCGCCATCGAGCAGACCCGCGGGTTCCTCGACGTCATGATCCGCGAGGTCGGCGCCGTCCACGGACGCGGCGGCACCCTCAAGGAGGCCTTCGAGGCCACCCACGCCGCCCTCGTCGGCGACTACGGCCACTGGCCCATCTTCGAGCACTGCCTGCCCTTCGACGTCTCCCGCCTGTGGGACGAGTTCTCCGGCATCGAGCGCCCGGTCATCTGGACCGCCGAGCGCGACCGCGAGGTCTGGGACCAGCTCCAGGGCTGACCCGCCGCCCCGCCCACCGATTCCCGACCCCTTCCACGCCCGTACGGGGCGTCCACGCCGAACGGAGCCACCAGATGCGACCCCCCGCTCCACGCACTCCCGCGGACACCGCCGCCGATCCCGTCCTGGTGCTCGGCGCGGGCCCGGTCGGCCAGACCGCGGCCCTGCTGCTGGCCCGGCGGGGCGTCCCCGTACTGCTCATGGACGCACGGCCCGAACGCGACGCCGTCGGCTCCAAGGCCATCTGCCAGCAGCGCGACGTGCTCGACGTCTGGGACTGGCTGGGCGCCGGACAGGTCGCGGAGGAGGGGCTGACCTGGGACACCGCCCGCACCTTCTACCGCGACAGCGAGCTGTTCAGCGTCCGCCTCCCCGACCCCGGCGCCTCGCCCCTGCCGCCGTTCGTCAACATCTCCCAGTCCCGCACCGAACAGGTCCTCGACGAGCGCCTGGCCGCCGCCGGGGTGCGCACCCTGTGGAACCACCGGGTCACCGGCCTCTCCCAGGACGAGCGCGGCGTCACCGTCGAGTGCCGCACCCCCGATGGGCCCGTCCGCCTGCGCGGCTCCCACGCCCTGTCCTGCCTCGGCGCCCACGGCGGGGTGGTCCGCGAGGCCCTGGGCCTGTCCTTCGACGGCACCACCTTCGACGACCGCTTCCTCATCTGCGACATCCGCGCCGACCTGGCCGGATGGGAGCGCGAACGCCGCTTCTACTTCGACCCCGAGTGGAACCCCGGGCGCCAGGTGCTCATCCACCCCTGCCCCGGCTCGGTGTACCGCATCGACTGGCAGGTGCCCTCCGACTTCGACCTCGACGCCGAGGAGGCCAGCGGCCGACTGGAGGCCCGCATCCGCCAGATCATCGGCGAGCGGCCCTACGAGATCGTCTGGCACTCGGTCTACCGGTTCCACACCCGCGTGGCCGAACGCATGCGCGCGGGCCGCGTCCTGCTGCTCGGAGACAACGCCCACCTGGTCGCCCCCTTCGGCGCCCGCGGCCTCAACTCCGGGGTCCAGGACGCCGAGAACGCCGCCTGGAAGCTCGCCTACGTCCTGGCCGGATGGGCGGGCGAGGAACTCCTGGAGAGCTACCACGCCGAGCGCCACGCCGCCGCCCTGGAGAACGCCGACGTCACCAGCGCCACCATGCGCTTCCTCGTCCCCCGGGACGAGGAGGAGCACCGCACCCGCCTGGCCGTGCTCGAAGCGGCCCTCACCGAGGAGGCGGCACGCGCCCGGGTCGACTCCGGTCGCCTGGCCGAACCCTTCTGGTACACCGACTCGTCCCTGACCACCCCCTGCCCCGAACGGCCCTTCGGCGGCAGGCCCCCGCGCGGCCAGGCGCCCGCCCCCTGCCCCGGGGTGGTCCTGCCCGACGCCCCCGTGGACCTGCCCGGCGACGGCGCCCCCGCGCGCCTGCGCCCCCTGCTGCGCGAGGGCCTGACCCTGCTGGTGGGCGCCGCCCCCGAGGGCGCCGACCCCGACGCGTTCCTGGAGGGCGTGCGCGCCGCCGCGCGCGGGGCCACCCCGGCGCCCGTCACCGCCCTGTACCTGGACCGGATCGACACCACCGGCGCGCTGACCAGGGCGCTGGTACCCGAGCCGGGGCAGGTGTGGCTGGTGCGCCCCGACGCCCACGTCGCCGCCGTCGTCGCGGGCGCCGACCCCGAGGCCGTGCGCGCGGCCGTGCGCACCGCGCTGGGGCTGGCCCCGGTCCCGACGGTGCCCGCCCCGACGGACGGCGCGTCCGACACGAACGCGGCCAGCGGGGCGGACGCGCGATCCGACGCGAACGCGCCGCGCGGCGCGAGCGGCGAGCCCATCGCGGCCACCGCGACCGACCGGCCCGCCGCCGCGGACCGCCCCGGAGGCGCCGCCCCCGACCCGCGCGGCGACGAGCCCGCCCCGACAGCCTGACCCGGACCCACTCCACACGGAAGGGAGAACACCGCCATGGCCTACTACCGCCAGGTCGGCGAGGTGCCCCGCACCCGCCACACCCAGCACCGCACCCCCGAGGGCGGGCTGTACTACGAGGAGCTGATGGGGGAGGAGGGCTTCTCCGCCGACTCCTCGCTGCTCTACCACCGCGCCATCCCCTCGGCCATCGTCGACGCCGCCGAGTGGGAGGTCCCCGACCAGTCCCGCACACGCAACGCCCCGATGGTGCCGCGCCACCTCAAGCTGCACGAGCTGTTCTCCGACCAGGAGTGGAAGGCCGCCGACGTCGTCGAGTCGCGCCGCCTGGTCCTGGGCAACGACGACGTGCGCATCTCCTACGTGGTCGCCGGGGCGCCCTCGGAGCTGTACCGCAACGGCATCGGCGACGAGTGCGTGTACGTGGAGTCGGGCACCGCCCGCGTGGAGACCGTCTTCGGCCTGCTGGAGGTCGGCCAGGGCGACTACGTCGTCCTGCCGCGCGCCACCACCCACCGCTGGGTGCCCACCGGCGACCAGCCCCTGCGCGCCTACGTGGTGGAGGCCAACAGCCACATCGCCCCGCCCAAGCGCTACCTGTCCCGCTACGGGCAGTTCCTGGAGCACGCCCCCTACTGCGAACGCGACCTGCGCGGCCCCTCCGAGCCGCTGCTGGCCGAGGGCGAGAACGTCGACGTGCTCATCAAGCACCGCGGCGACGGGCCCGGGGGCATCTCCGGCACCCGCTACACCTACCCCACCCACCCCTTCGACGTCGTGGGCTGGGACGGGTGCCTGTACCCCTACGTCTTCAACGTCGCCGACTTCCAGCCCATCACCGGCCGCGTGCACCAGCCGCCGCCCGTGCACCAGGTGTTCGAGGGCCACAACTTCGTCATCTGCAACTTCGTGCCGCGCAAGGTGGACTACCACCCCGGCGCCATCCCGGTGCCCTACTACCACTCCAACGTGGACTCCGACGAGGTCATGTTCTACTGCGGCGGCGACTACGAGGCCCGCAAGGGATCGGGGATCGGCCAGGGCTCCATCTCCCTGCACCCCGGCGGCCACTCCCACGGCCCCCAGCCCGGCGCCTACGAGCGCAGCATCGGCGCCGAGGCCTTCGACGAACTCGCCGTCATGGTCGACACCTTCCGCCCGCTGGACCTGGGCGAGGGCGGCCTGGCCAGCGACGACGGAGTCTACGCCTGGACCTGGGCCGGGGGACGGAGGGAGCGGCGGTGAGCGCCGAGCTGTACCGCGGCCTGTTCGACGACGCCGCCCTCTTCCCGCCCGGCAACGCCCCCATGGGCGGGGCGCTGCCCGCCCACCGCGCCCACCGGGCCGGGCAGCGCGCCGAGTACGTCGGCCCGTTCCTGGTCTCCGACGCGCGCGTGGGCGAGCTGCGCGCCGTCCTGGCGCGTGAGGAGCCGGGGCACGGCCCGCTCGCGGTCGTGGTCACCGTCCCCGGCGGCGCCGAGGGCGTCGGCCCCGCCGTCGCGGCCGCGACCGCCGACCCCGTGCTGCGCCTGGCCGGGGTGGAGGCCGCAGCCGCGCCCGGAACGGCCGCCGAGGTCGCCGCGCGGCTGACCGAGCACCTGCCCGAGGGGGCCGAGGGGTTCGTGGAGGTCTCCCGCCAGGGGGACGTGCCCGCCGAGCTGCGGTCGCTGGCGGGCACCGGCCACAGCGCCAAGTTCCGCACCGGGGGGCTCACCGTCGAGGCCCATCCCGCGGAGGAGGAGCTGGCCGAGTTCCTGTACGCGGCCGTGGAGCTGGGCGTGCCCTTCAAGTGCACGGCCGGGCTCCACCACGCCGTCCGCCACACCACCGCCGAGGGCTTCGAGCAGCACGGTTTCCTCAACGTGCTGCTGGCCACGGCCGCCCTGCTCGACGGGGCCTCCGAGCGGGAGGCCGCCCTCGTGCTGGCCGACCGCGACGGTCCGCGCCTGGCGGCCCTGGCCGCCAAGCTCACCGACGAGGAGGCGCGGGCGGTGCGCGGCCGGTTCCGCTCCTTCGGCACGTGCAGCGTCACCGAACCCCTGGAGGACCTGGTCGTGCTCGGGGCGCTGCCCGCCTCCCGCGCCCGCTGAAGCCTCCGGTCCCGGGGCGTGCCCGCCTCAGGACCCGGTCCGCTCCGAGTCAGCTCCGAAAGGCCGTCCGCTCCGAGAGCCCGGCCGCTCGCAGAACCCGTCCATGTGAAGAGCCCCCCGCTTCGAGAAACCGTCCACTCCAAGAAAGCGAACGCCATGCCCGACAGCTGGCTCGACCTCGCCCCGGACGCGCAGTTCGGCCTGGCCACCCTGCCCTACGGCGTGTTCGGCACCGCCGACGACCCCGCGCCCCGCACGGGCGTGGCCGTCGGTGACCACGTCCTGGACCTGGGGGCCGCGGCCCGCGCCCTGGACGCGCCCTTCGCCGACACCGTCGACCGGCCCAGCCTGGACGCCCTGCTGGCCGCCGGACGGCCGGTGTGGGACCAGGTGCGCGCCGCGCTCACCGACTGGTTCACCGACCCCGCGCGCGCCGAGGCCGTGCGCCCGCACCTGGTGGACCGGGCGTCCGTGCGCATGCGTCTGCCCTTCACCGTCGCCGACTACGTGGACTTCTACGCCTCCGAGCACCACGCCAGCAACGTCGGCCGCATGTTCCGCCCCGACCAGGAGCCCCTCACCCCCAACTGGAAGCACCTGCCCATCGGCTACCACGGGCGTTCGGGCACCATCGTGGTCTCGGGGACCGACATCGTGCGCCCCACCGGCCAGCGCAAGCCGCCGACCGAGCCCGCTCCCGTCTTCGGGCCCTCGGTCCGCCTGGACATCGAGGCCGAGGTGGGCTTCGTCGTCGGGACCGGAACCGAGATGGGCGAGCGCGTGGGGGTGGACGACTTCGCCGACCACGTGTTCGGGGTGTTCCTGCTCAACGACTGGTCCTCCCGTGACCTCCAGGCCTGGGAGTACGTGCCGCTGGGGCCGTTCCTGGGAAAGTCGTTCGCCACGTCGGTGTCGCCGTGGATCGTGCCGCTGGCCGCGCTGGAGTCCGCGCGCGTGGAGCAGCCCGCCCAGGACCCCGAGCCGCTGCCCTACCTTCGCGGCGAGGACGGACCCTGGGGACTGGACCTGCGCCTGGAGGTGCGTCTGAACGGGCACCTGGTCTCCACGCCGCCGTTCTCGCAGATGTACTGGACGGCGGCCCAGCAGCTCGCGCACATGACCGTCAACGGGGCGTCCCTGCGCACCGGGGACGTGTACGCCTCCGGTACGGTCAGCGGCCCCGAGCGCGGGCAGCGGGGGTGCTTCCTGGAGCTGACCTGGAGCGGGAAGGAACCGCTGAGCCTGCCGGACGGCACCGAACGCACCTTCCTGGAGGACGGCGACGAGGTGACCATCACCGCCACCGCCCCGGGCCCGGACGGAACCACCGTGCACTTCGGTGAGGTGACCGGCAGGATCCTCCCCGCCCGCTGAGGTCTCGGAACGGCCCCGCGCACCCTTCGGAGGGCGCGCGGGGCCGTTCTGCACACGAACAGGTAGACATCCAAGGCCTGCCCAGCACTCGTTGTACCGTGACCGCATGAGCACCGGTTTCCGTCCCAACGAGGATGGCGGACAACTCATCGAGCGCCTGAAGAGGCCGGGGGAGTCGACCAGTGAACTGACCCGGCGTGGCTTACGCGCTCTGGCCGGAGAAGAAGACCGGCGCAGAGCCTATGAGGACATGATCCGCATCGCCGAGTCCGGCGAGAACCTCGCCGATGAGCCGGACGAGTGGGAGTACACGGCCGACGGGCGGGTTCGAGTCATCGGCACGGACACCACCGCCAACGTGCGCGGGGAGGAGACCCGCTGACCCGAGGGGCCGTGGTGTCCTCGACACGACCCCTGACCAGGAACGCGAACACCCGCCGTCCCCGTTCATCCGGACGGCGGGTGTTCTGTGCCTCAGGCGTCTTGCCTGCGGGACGCCCGGTCAGCGGTGGGGCCCGCTCACCCCGTTGCCGGGCCCTGCTTCTCCACGGGCAGCCACAGGTGGCCCGAACCGAGGTCGGGCTCCTCCTGGTGCTCGACGGCCACCATCGCCGGGCCGGGGGCGGTGCGGTAGGCGGGGTGGGCCGGGAACCACTCGGTGTAGACCGCGCGCCACAGCGCTTGCAGCCCGTGGGGGAAGGCCGCCCGCTCGAAGGGGAACACCGCCCAGGTGCCCGCGGGAACCTCCAGGCGCTCCATCCCCTCGGGGGCGGGGGCGGGCGCGGCGGTGGCCGCGGCGACGTAGTAGTCCACCTCCTCACCGTCCGGCAGGGCGAGCGTCACCGACAGCGCGCCGCGGGGCTCCTGGTCGCTGAGCGCGTCGAGCCGCTCCCAGGTGGCGTCGTCGACCGCTTCGGTGAAGGCGACCATGTCGGGGTTGGGGCCCTCGTCGATCTGGGGGATCCGCCTTCCCGGCCCGACCAGGGCGAAGGCGTCCTTGTCGAGGACGCGGTAGCGCATCGCGGTGCTCCCTTCGATGGTGAGGTGGAAGGCCAGGCGGGGCTGGGAGACCAGCGCGGCCCCGGTGCGCCGGGCCTGGCCGGGGGTGACGCCGTGCACGGCGCGGAAGGCCCGGGTGAACGCCTCGGCCGAGGAGTACCCGTGGTCGACGGCGATGTCGAGCAGCGTTCTGCGGCCCTCCAGCACCTCGGCTCCGGCCAGGGTGAGGCGGCGTCGGCGCACGTACTCCGACAGCGGCATCCCCGCCAGCGCGGCGAACATCCGGCGCAGGTGGTGCTCGGAGGTCAGCGCGGTGCGCGCCATCGCCGACACGTCCACCGGGCGGCCGGGGTCCTCCTCGACGTGCTCCAGGGCCTTGTTCAACCGGTCCAGCACCACTTCCCCCTTCGTTCACCGGTGACGTTAACGAGCGCGGACGGTGCGGTTCCCGACAGTTGCCGTGCGCCTGCGATCAATCCGGGACCCACCACGCCGGTGTCCGCCACGCCGGTGTCCGCCAAGCTGGGGCCCACCGAGTCGGGGCCCAGGCGGTGTGTCGCCCGGGCCCCGGCACACGGCGGGAGCGTCAGCGCCTCATGAGGGCGAAGACCCCCCAGCCGAGGTACTCACGTGTGCCGCGCGCGTAGCGGACGGGCTCGGTGGAGAGCTCCTCACGCACCTCGGGGGCCAGCTCGTCGTCCGGGTTCCGGTCGAGCCAGCGGCGCATACTGAGCCACTGCGCCGCGGCGTACCGGTCCCAGCTGTCCTGGTCGGACAGCGTCATCTCCACGACGTCGTACCCCAGATCCTGGAACCGCCCGATCAGGTCCGCAAGCTCCAGGAAGTCGGCGATGGCGGTGGCGTTGCAGTCCCGGGCGGTCTCCTCGTCCGGAGGAGCGGCCCGCCAGTACGGCTCGCCGATCAGCATCATGCCCCCGGGGCGGAGGCTGCGTTGGAGCAGCTCGACCGTCCCGGCGACACCGCCGCCGATCCAGGTGGCGCCGACACAGGCGGCCAGATCGACCGGTTCGTCCGCGACATGGCCCGCGGCGTCACCGTGGACGAACTCGACCCGGTCCGCGACGCCCAGTTCGGCGGCGCGGGCCCGGGCCTGCTCGGTGAAGAGCGTGCTGATGTCCACCCCGGTGCCCGTGAAGCCCAGGTCGCGCGCCCAGGTGCACAGCATCTCGCCCGAGCCGCTGGCCAGGTCGAGCACCCGTGTCCCGGGGGCGAGGCGGAGCGATTCGCCCAGGGCGGCGAACTTGTCCGCGGTCAGCGGGTTGTGGATCCGGTGGCCGCTCTCGCGGATGGTGAAGATACGGGGAAGGTTCATGACCAGATTCCTTTCCGTCATCTGTTTGTTGGGCGTGGATACCCCGTCCTTCAGAGCCTGGAGAACACGCCCTCTCCTTTCCGTGACTTTGTGTTGGATTCGGCTCACACGGCCGCAGGGCGGTCGCTACGGTGTGTGCCATGACCAGGAAGAGCGTGAAGCGGGCGTTTCGGTACCGTTTCTACCCGAGTGATGCGCAGGCGGCTGAGCTGTCGCGCACGTTCGGGTGCGTGCGCCTGGTCTACAACCGCGCCTTGGCCGAACGCAGCGCAGCGTGGCAGCAGCGTCAGGAGCGGATGGGCTACTCCCGGACCTCGGCGATGCTCACCGCCTGGAAGAAGACGCAGGAGCTGTCCTTCCTCACCGAGGTCTCCTGCGTCCCGCTCCAGCAGACGCTGCGCCACCTGCACACCGCCTTTCGCAACTTCTTCGACCGGCGCGCGAAGTATCCGCGGTTCAAGTCCAAGAAGACCTCCCGGGCCTCGGCGGAGTACACCCGGTCCGCCTTCCGCTACCGCGACGGACAGTTGACCCTGGCCAAGATGGCCGAACCCCTGGACATCGTGTGGTCGAGGCCCCTGCCCGAAGGAGCACGCCCGTCGACGGTGACCGTGTCGCGGGACGCGGCCGGACGCTGGTTCGTCTCGCTCCTGTGCGAGGACACCATCGCGCAGATCCCGGCCACTCGCGACGCGGTCGGTGTCGACGCCGGAATCACCTCCGTGGTGACCTTGTCGACCGGGGAGAAGGTGGCCAACCCCCGCCACGAGCGACGCGACCGGGCCAGGCTGGCCAAGGCGCAGCGGGCGCTGGCCCGCAAGGCCAGGGGCAGCGCCAACCGGGACAGGGCGCGCCGCAAGGTCGCGCGGGTGCACGCCCGCATCACCGACCGGCGTCGGGACTTTTTGCACAAGCTCTCCACTCGACTCGTCCGCGAGAACCAAGCGGTCGTGATCGAGGATTTGTCGGTGCGCAACCTGGTCAAGAACCGTCGGCTGTCCCGGGCGATCTCCGATGTGGCCTGGCGTGAGCTGCGCACGATGCTGGAGTACAAGTGCGCCTGGTACGGGCGGGACCTGGTCGTGGTGGACCGGTTCTTCCCCTCCTCCCGGCTGTGTTCGACGCCCGGCTGCGGGTACCTCAATGCGTCGTTGCCGCTGCGTGTACGGACGTGGACGTGCCCCAGCTGTGGGGTGGCTCATGACCGTGATGTGAACGCGGCGCTCAATCTCGTAGCCGCCGGGCTGGCGGTTGTTGCCTGTGGAGCTGGTGTGAGACCTCAACGGGAGTCCTCCCGGACGGGGCGACCGGCAATGAAGCAGGAAGGCCACGGGGCGACCCGTGACGAGGCTTTGGCCTCGAACCACCGGTAGGTGGTTCCGGAATCTCCTGTCTTCAGGCAGGAGAGGAAGTCAAGCCTTGGAGTTCGGGGACTGCTCGATGGCGCGGCGCAGGCGTGCGCCCTGCCTGCCCTGCCGCTTCGTCTCGGCGTGCAGCCGCGCGTCGGTGCGGGCGGCCGCGTGGGCGTTCTCGCGTCGCAGCCGGTGGTAGCTGTCCAGGCGCCGCCGGGGAAGTCGGCCGTCCTCGACGGCGGACAGCACGGCGCACCCCGGCTCACCGGTGTGGGCGCAGTCCGCGAAGCGGCGGTCCCGCGCCGGTTCGGAGATATCGGCGAAGGTCTGCTCCGGGCCCTCGTCGGCGGCGTGCGGGCCGCGCTCGGCCCGCACCACGCGGCCCGGGAGCAGACCGTCAGCCCGTGACGGGGCCAGGGAGCGCTCACGCTCCGCGTCCCGGACGTAGTCGGCCAGGGTCAGGACGCGTGTGGGAGGAGGGAGAGCGGGTGAAGGTGAAGCGGATCGGCGAAACAATGTGGAGACCCTTGAAAGGGGGCCCCGCCGGACGGCAGGCGTGCCGGTACTACTCCCGCAGGGGAGGACGGCAGGCGAAGGTCAGGACGAGGCCCGGGAAGTGAGGATGGTCCGGGCACCGCGCACAGCGGTGGTCTCCACAGCGACCATGCGACTCACCTCCTTGGATCTCCGGGCGAACTCGTTCTCGCCGGCCGAACACTACACCCGCAGTGGAATCGACGCAAAGCGGGCGGCACGTCGGAGACCCGACCCGTCGTGTCCAACGGCCTTCCGCCGGGGCCGTCGCAGGCTCCACCCGGCACCGGGCGTCTCCAGCGACGGCACGGGCCCGGCGGGCGGTCGCGGTCCCGGCTCCGACGGCCTCGGCGCGTCCGCCGTCCGGGCGCGGTTCCCGGGGGAACCGCCTCAGGTGTTCCCGCGCACCGCGGGGAAGACGGTCTGTAGGAGGTGCAGGACGGAGGAGGTCAGCATGACGTGCAGGTCGGCGCGGCTGAGCGCACCGCGCACCAGCCACTCCCGGGAGGCCGCCTTCAGCATGCTGCCGTAGGCCCGGATCATGGCCCGGAGTTCGTCCCGCCCCTCGACGACGTCGGACATCATGGCGGCCTGGAGGATGTGGTCGGTGGCCACCTCGTCGGCCTCCAACAGGATCTTCTCGGTGTCGCGGTCCTGGCCGATGGCCTCGGAGCCGATCGCCGACAGCCACATCTCCTTGTTGCGTTCGACCACGTCCAGCCACCGGTCCACGCAGATCGAGACCCGCTCCTCGACGGTGGTCCGGGGCAGGTTCTCGGCGACCGAGGCCGGAACGATCAGCATCCGCCGCACGACTTCGAGGTAGAGCTGACGTTTGCCGCCGAAGTAGTGGTTGACCAGCCCCCGGGCGACCCCCGCCTCGCGGGCGATCTCGGACACCGACACGGCCGAGTAGGTGCGCTCGCCGAACAGGGCGCGGGCCACGGCCAGGATCTCCGAACGCCTCTGGTCGGGTTCGAGACGGCGCCGCTGCACGGTCGGTTGCACGAACGTTCACCCCTCCACCTGGTCCGCGGGACGCTGACGACAGCCGCAAAAGTACCACCGGTACCCGCACGCCCGTCGTTCGTCACGACGCGGGACGCGCCGCACCCCCTGATCGGGACCCCTTCCCCGCCACGCTGTCGAACAAACGCCAACGAGGCATCGTCAAGGGCGCGCCGGGACATCGAGAGTATCCCTGTCGACAGGGATGTCTCACTATTGACACATAGGCAATAACTTGCGGACAATGGCCGTTGTCCCCGCCTGCACCGAGAAAGGCACGACATGCCGCGAGTCCTGACCGACGAACAGAGGGACCTGGTCGACGCGATCACCAGGTTCTGCGAGCGCGAGTGCGGAACGAAGGAGCAGCGCGACGCGCTGACCGACCACGGCCAGGAACCGCACCACCAGGGTCTGTACGCCAAGATGGCCGATCTGGGCTGGCTGGGGATCTCGCTCCCGGAGGAGTACGGCGGGAGCGGACTCGGGATGACGGAGCTGTTCCTCTTCCTGGAGGAGACCGCCTACGGTCGTGCGCCGATCAGCGGTTTCGGGACCACGATCATCGCCGCGGCGGCCTACACGGAGTTCGGGACCGAGGAGCAGAAGCGCACGGTCCTGGAGGGCGTCGTCCAGGGCGGGGTCGAGGCCGTCTCCATGTCCGAGCCCGGCGCCGGGTCCGACGTGGGAGCCCTGACCTGCCGCGCCCTGCGCACCGAGGGCGGGTACGTCGTCAACGGCCAGAAGACCTGGTGTTCCAACGCGCACATCGCCGACCACATCCTGCTCACCGCGCGCACCTCGCAGGAGGGCTCCAAACACGAGGGCCTGACCCAGTTCCTGGTGCCCACCGGCGTCGCGGGCCTGAAGATCAGCGGCATCGACACCATGGGCGGCCGTGAGGTCAACGACCTCTACTTCACCGACTGCTTCCTCCCGGACTCGGCCGTGGTCGGCGTGCCGGGGCAGGGGTGGAAACAGCTCATGGCCGGCCTGAACCTGGAGCGGATGATCCTCGCCGCCCTCATGCTGGGCACCGCCCGCCGGGCCTTCGACGACACCCTGGACTACGTGCGCCAGCGGGAGCAGTTCGGTCGGCCCATCGGCTCCTTCCAGGTGCTCAAGCACCGCATCGCCGACATGGCCACCGAACTGGAGTGCGCCCGGCTCCTGGTCGACGACGTCGCGGCCGCCATCGACGCCGCCCCCGACCGGATCTTCGCCCGTGAGGCGTCGATGGCCAAGCTCAAGTGCACGGAACTGGCCAAGCACGTGACCCTGGAGGGCATGCAGATGCTCGGTGGCTACGGCTACGCCACCGAGTACGGGATGGAGTCCCTGCTCCGGTCGACGGTGGTCTCCACCGTCTACGGGGGCACGAGCGAGATCCAGCGGGACATCATCGGCAAGACCTACGGACTCTGAGGTGCGAAGATGCTGACGACCCGGTTCTGCGAGACCTTCGGGGTGCGACACCCCGTCGTCCAGGGGGGCATGCAATGGGTGGGCCGGGCCGAGCTGGTCGCGGCCGTGGCCGAGGCGGGCGCGCTCGGGTTCCTGACCGCGCTGACACAGCCGACCCCGGAGGCGTTGGCCGCCGAGATCCGGCGGTGCCGGGAGATGACCGACAAGCCTTTCGGCGTCAACCTCACGATCCTCCCCTCCATCAACCCCCCGCCCTACGACGAGTACCGCAGGGTGATCATCGAGAGCGGGATCGGCGTGGTGGAGACGGCCGGCTTCAACCCGGCCGAGCACATCCCGGAGTTCCACGAGGCCGGGGTCAAGGTGCTGCACAAGTGCACCAGTGTGCGGCACGCGCTCAAGGCCGAGAAGGTCGGCGCCGACGCGGTGAGCATCGACGGGTTCGAGTGCGCGGGACACCCGGGTGAGGACGACGTCCCCGGCCTCGTCCTCATCCCCGCGGCGGTCCGGCGGCTGTCGATCCCCGTGATCGCCTCGGGCGGGTTCGCGGACGGGCGCGGTCTGGTCGCCGCCCTCGCGCTGGGCGCCGACGGCGTCAACATGGGCAGCAGGTTCCTGTGCACGGTCGAGTCGCCGGTGCACCACCGGGTCAAGGAGAGGATCGTCGCCGGCACCGAGAGGGACACCGAGCTGATCTTCCGGTCGCTGAACAACACGGCGCGGGTGGCGAGCAACACGGTCAGCCGGAAGGTGGTGGAGATCCTCGACGGTGGTGGCGCGTTCCCCGATGTCCGGGAGCTGGTCGCCGGCGCACGGGGACGCAAGGTGTTCGAGGAGGGCGACCTGGAGGCCGGGATCTGGAGCGTCGGTCTGACCCAGGGGCTCATCGACGACATCCCGACGGTGCGCGAGGCCGTCGACCGGATCGTCGCCGAGGCCGAGGAGCTGATAGCGCGCGGTCTCCCCGCCCTTCGCGTCGACGACGCGGCCGCCCACGCGGACCGGGAGCGCGGGGCCGCGCGCGTGTGACCGCCCCGCGACCCGGGGGTCGGGCGCCCGCGACGGGTGCCCGACCCCCTTCCCCTGCCCGCGACCTCCGCGGTCCGGGCCCCGGTCCCACGCACCGGCCGGGCCACGACGCGGGGTTCGGTGCCAAAGGGCGCCGGACCCCGCCACCGCGTGTGCGCCCCGCCCCTCCGGCAGGGGAGGGGCGGGGCGCGGTCCGGCGCGGGTCCCAGGAGAACCCGCCTAGGTTCTGTTTTTTGACCCAGCCTCAGCTTGTGGGGGTTTGGTTCGGGCGCCCACAGGGTTCTGGAGGTGCCGTAGGCGCCGAAGGTTCCTGTCCTCCGGGCGCCCGAACACAAGAAGGACTGCGCCGTAGGCGTCCGTTGAGGGTGGTGGCGGGCGACGGGTGGGACGAAGCGGAGCGGAGGTCCAAAAGAACACTGCCTAGTACATCGAGTCGATGACGTCGGCGTAGCGGTCCACGATCACCCTGCGCTTCAGGCTCAGCTTCGGCGTCAGCTCCCCCGACTCGGCGGTCCACGGGCCGGCCAGGACCCGGTACTTCTTGACCTGCTCGGCCTGTGACAGGGACGCGTTCGTGCTCTCGACCAGCTCGTCGAGCGCTTTGAGCACGACGGTGTGCCCTGCCAACCCGTCCGGGGTCGCGACGTCGATCCCCTGCGCGCGTGCCCAGAGCGGGGCCGACTCCTCGTCGAGGACGATCAGGGCGGTGACGTAGGGACGGGAGTCGCCGATCGCGACCGCGTACGCGACGAGGGGGTGCGCCCGCAGGGAGGACTCGATCCTGGTGGGGGCGATGTTCTTGCCCCCGGACGTGATGATGAGTTCCTTCTTGCGGTCGGTGATGGAGATGATGCCCCGCTCGTTCACCGTGCCGATGTCGCCGGTGGCCAGCCACCCGTCCCCGTCCGTGGCGGGGACGATCCCGCCGTGCTCGTCCAGGTACCCCGGGAAGACCACCGGACCGCGCACGAGGAGTTCCCCGTCGTCGGCGACGGCGACCTCGATGCCGGGGCCGGGCCGGCCGACCGCTCCCAGCTCGAACCCCTCGGAGGTGCTGACGGTCGCGGACCCGGTGGTCTCGCTGAGCCCCCACACCTCGTACACGGTCAGGCCGACGCCGGCCAGGAACTCCAGGACCGACGTGGGGATGGGCGCCGCACCGCTGAAGCTGCGGTGGCACTCGTCGAGGCCGATGGCGGCCCGGATCGGTTTCAGGACCTCCCCGTCCAGGCGCTGCGCCCGCTCGGCCAGGTCGGCGGGCACCTCTTCGCCCCGGGAGCGGAGACGGAAGACCTGTGCCGCGGCCTCCCTGGCGGGTGTCACCGCGGCGGCGGCCTCCTCGGGCAGCCGGTCGAGCTGCATCCTCAGACCGGCCGCCAGTTTCTCCCACACCCGCGGGACGCCGAAGAACCCGTTCGGCCGCACCGTGCGCAGGGCCGCGGGGAGCTGGGCCGGGTCCCCGCAGATGGTGACGTGTCCGGCGTTGCAGATCGGCATGTAGACGCCGAGCACACGTTCGGCGATGTGCGCCAGCGGCAGGTAGGCCACCGTTCTCGGGTGCTCCGGCGCCGTGACGAGGTGCTCCTGCATGAGGGACTCGTGGATGACGTTGCGGTGGGACAGCACGACCCCCTTGGGGTCGCCCGTGGTGCCCGACGTGTAGACGAGGGTCAGCGGTTGGTCCTCGGTGACGGCGTCGGTCAGCTCCTCGAACTCGGGGCTGCCCGCTTCGGGGACGGTGTCGCCCCGCAGTCCGGAGTAGCCGACGAACCGCCCGTCCCCGGGCCGGACCGCGTCGGGGTCCAGCACCACCACGGCGCGCAGGTGCGGAGCCTCGTCCAGGACCGGTTGCCAGCGCCGCACCTGCTCCGGGCCCTCCAGGACGACCATGGTGGCCGCGCTGTGCCGGACGATGTAGCGGATCTGCTCGGCGCTCAGGGTGTCGTACGCGGAGCACGCCAGAGCGCCGAGGTGGATCGCGGCCAGGTCGACGACCCAGTGCTCGGGCCTCTTGGACATGGCGATCAGCACCCGGTCGCCGGGCCGGATCCCGAGGAGGGCGAAGGCCCGGCTGAGTGCCGCGACCTCGTCGCGCAGCCGCGACCAGGTCCACGTCGTCGCGTCGGGGCCGATGCCGTCGGTGAGGGCGGGGTGGTCGGGAAAGAGGCGGGCGTTGCGGCGCAGCAAGCGGGGGATCGTCTGTCCCTCGACGGCCTGCCGTACCTGTTCCTCGATCGTCACAGGGGGGAGTCCCTTCGTCTCGAACCGCCAGGATCGGTGTGAGTGAGACCACACTGTAACTTTGTTGTCTATGTGTCAATAGCAGGAGGCAAACTTCCTCGGCAGAGTCTCGCGGTGGCTTTGTGGCCCTATTGTCATCCAGTGTCCGCGCGGGAAAGCGCTATTGACAAAAAGTCAACAAGGGCGATCATGAAGGAAGCCGAGCGCGCAACGCACCGTCGCACCACACCGGGGCCGGGCCCCGCGCTCCCCGGCAGAAGGGACGGCACACACGTGACCACCGAGGCCTACATCTACGACGCGATCCGGACACCGAGGGGCCGTGGGAAGAAGGGCTCGCTGCACCAGGTCAAGCCCCTGTCGCTGGTGACCGGTCTCATCGATGAGCTGCGGCGGCGCCACCCCGACCTCGATCCCTGGTGGCTGGACGACATCGTGCTCGGCGTGGTCTCCCCCGTGGGGGACCAGGGCATGGACATCGCCAGGACCGCGGCCCTGGCCTGCGGACTGCCCGACCACGTCGCGGGGGTCCAACTCAACCGTTTCTGCGCCTCCGGGCTCGAAGCGGTGAACACCGCCGCGCAGAAGGTCCGCTCCGGCTGGGAGCGCCTGGTGCTCGCGGGCGGTGTGGAATCCATGTCACGGGTGCCGATGGGCAGCGACGGCGGCCCGATGAGCGACGACCCCGAGACGAACTACGACACCTACTTCGTCCCCCAGGGCATCGGCGCCGACCTCATCGCGACCGTCGAGGGCTTCTCCCGCGACGACGTGGACGCCTACGCCGTGCGCTCCCAGCAGTTGGCCGCCCGCGCCTGGTCCGGCGGCCGCTTCGCCAAGTCGGTGGTCCCGGTCCGGGACCGCAACGGGGTGCCGGTGCTGGCCCACGACGAGCACATGCGCAGCGGGACCACGGTCTCCGACCTCGGCGCCCTGACGCCCTCCTTCGCCGCTCTCGGCGACATGGCGGGCTTCGACGCCGTGGCGCTGCAGAAGTACCACTGGGTGGAGCGTATCGACCACGTGCACACACCGGGCAACTCCTCGGGGATCGTGGACGGCGCGGCACTGGTCCTGATCGGCTCCGAGGAGGCGGGCTCGGCCCTGGGGCTCACCCCCCGCGCCCGGGTCGTGTCCGCCGCGCTCAGCGGGGCGGACCCGACCATCATGCTGACCGGGCCCGCCCCGGCCACGCGCAAGGCGCTCGACCTGGCCGGGCTGACGGTGGACGACATCGACCTGTTCGAGATCAACGAGGCCTTCGCCTCCGTGGTGCTCAGGTACGTCCGGGACCTCGGGCTGCCCTGGGAGAAGGTCAACGTCAACGGCGGGGCGATCGCCATGGGGCACCCGCTCGGCGCGACCGGGGCCATGCTGGTCGGCACGGTCGTCGACGAGTTGGAACGCCGCAACGCCCGGCGCGCCGTGGTCAGCCTGTGCGCGGGCGGCGGCATGGGCATCGCCACGGTGATCGAACGCGTCTGAGCCCCCACCCCCGACGAGGCCGAAAGGAAACACCGCAGAGATGCCCGACACGAACATGTTCACCTGGGACCAGGGGGCCGACGGCGTCGTCGTCCTGACGATGGACGACCCCGACCGCCCGGTCAACATCATGAACCGGACGTACGTGGACGCGATGCAGGCCACGGTCGACCGTTTGGAGGCGCAGGCCGGGACCGTCACCGGTGTCGTGCTCACCTCCGCCAAGACGAGCTTCTTCGCCGGCGGTGACGTCGACGCGATGAGCCGGGCCCGGCCGCAGGACGCCGAGGACCTCACCGACCTGTGCGCGACCCTGAAGTCCCAACTGCGCCGCCTGGAGACGTTCGGCGGGCCGGTGGTCGCGGCGATCAACGGCACGGCGCTGGGCGGCGGGTTCGAGATCGCGCTCGCCTGCCACCACCGGATCGCCCTGGACACCCCGGACAGCCGCATCGGCCTGCCGGAGGTGACCCTGGGCCTGCTCCCGGGGGCCGGGGGCGTCACCCGGACGGTCCGGCTGCTGGGCCTGGAGAGGGCGTTGACGGACGTCCTGCTCCGCGGGCAGCGGTACCGCCCCGCGCAGGCGTTGGCCAAGGGCCTGGTGCACGAGGTGGTCGACACCCGTGAGGAGCTCATGGCCCGGGCCAGGGAGTGGATCCTGTCCCATCCCGGGTCGGCGCAGCCCTGGGACCGGGAGGGCTACCGCATGCCGGGCGGCTCCCCCTCCCACCCCGGGGTCCGGATGTCCCTGCCCGTCCTTCCCGCGACCCTGAGGAAGCAGCTCAGGGGCGCGAACGCACCGGCGCCCCGCAACATCCTCGCCGCCGCCGTCGAGGGCGCGCAGGTGGACCTGGAGACCGCGCAGAGGATCGAGACCGGATACCTCGTCGAGCTGATGGTCGGCCAGGTCTCGAAGAACATGATGCAGGCGTTCTTCTACGACATGCAGCACATCAACGGCGGGGGCAACCGCCCGTCCGGGCACGCCCCCTACGAACCCGTGAAGGTCGCGGTGCTGGGCGCGGGCATGATGGGCGCGGGGATCGCCTACTCGTGCGCCCGCGCCGGGCTGGAGGTCGTGCTCAAGGACGTGGACACCGCCGCCGCCGAACGCGGCAAGGGGTACTCGGAGAAACTGCTCGCCAGGGCCGTCGACCGCGGCCGGATGGGCGCGGACGAGGCCGGGGCGGTCCTGGCGCGCATCCTGCCGACCGTCGAGGTCGCGGACCTGGCCGACTGCGACCTGGTGATCGAGGCGGTCTTCGAGGACCCCTCCCTCAAGCACAAGGTGTTCCAGGAGGTCGAGGCCGTGGTCGCCCCCGGGACCCTCCTGGCGTCCAACACCTCGACCCTGCCGATCACCGCGTTGGCCGAGGGCGTGAGCCGGCCGGAGGACTTCATCGGCCTGCACTTCTTCTCGCCCGTGGACAGGATGCCGCTGCTGGAGATCGTCGTCGGGGAGCACACCGGCGAGCACACCCTGGCCAGGGCCGTCGACGTCGCCCGGCGGATCGGCAAGACCCCGATCGTGGTCAACGACGGCCGGGGCTTCTACACCAGCCGTGTCATCGGCAGGTTCGTCGACGAGGCGGTCGCGATGCTCGGCGAGGGGATCAACCCCGCGTCCATCGAGCAGGCGGGGGCCCAGGCCGGCTATCCGACCCCGCCGCTGCGGCTCCTGGACGAGCTGACCCTGACCCTGCCCCGCAAGATCAGGGAGGAGACCCGCGCCGCGGTCCTGGCCGAGGGAGGGGAGTGGACGGCGCACGGCGCGGAGGCGGTGGTCGACCGGATGATCGACGAGTTCGGGCGTGGGGGACGCTCGTCCGGAGCGGGCTTCTACGAGTACGAGGACGGTGCGCGCACGCGGCTCTGGCCGGGCCTGTACGAGCACTTCGCCGTCGCCGGCCGGGAGATCCCGTTCGAGGACATGCGGGAGCGCATGCTGTTCTCCGAAGCGCTGGACACCGTCCGCTGTCTGGACGAGGGGGTGCTGCGGTCGGTGCCCGACGCCAACGTCGGATCCCTGTTGGGCATCGGGTTCCCGCCCTGGACCGGGGGCACCCTGCAGTACATCAACGGCTACCCGGGAGGGCTGCCCGGGTTCGTCGCCCGGGCGGAGCGGCTCGCCGCGGCCTACGGTGACCGGTTCGACCCGCCCGAGTCGCTCGTGGCCAGGGCACGGGCGGGCGAACGCTACGCGTGACCCGCGCCGGGCGGGTCCTGTCCGGGCCCGCCCGGCGGCCTGTGCGCCCGGGGCGTCGCCCGGGGGGGTTCGAGCATGGGGACCAGGAACTGTTCGGCCACCGCACGCAGTTCCGCGTCGTCGTCCAGGTCGATGAGGTGGCTGGGGATGATCAGGAAGGAGGCGGAGACACGGACCATGAGCTCGGCGACACGCTCGACCTCCACCTCCGCGGAGATGGTGCCCGCCTGTTGTTCGAGGCGCAGTTGTCCGGCGACGAAGGCGCGCACGGTGGCCAGGGTGCGTCCGCCGTCACCGATCATCGAGGGCGCCAGGACGTCCGGTTCGTCCTCCAGGAGACCGCCGATCAACGGGTTCCCGCGGATGGCCCGCAGCGAGCTCACGAAGCCGCACACCACGCGCTCGGAGACCGTCGCGGCCTGTTCGATGTCGACGAGGAACCGGTCGAAGTAGCGGCGGAACTCCCGGCGCACCACGCTTTCGACCAGGTCGTCCTTGGTGGCGAAACGGCGGTAGACCGTGATCCTGGACAGGCCAGCCCGACGGCCCACGTCCTCCATGGTGGAGCGTCGGATGCCCAGACGGCAGAACTGCTCGTAGGCGGCGTCGAGCAGACGTGTCGTGACCGTGTCGTGGTCCTCGGCGCGGCTGAGCGCATCGGCGTAGGCCCGCTCCAGGAGCGATTCCGATTCTGTGGGCGCCATGAGAACAGAGGGTACCGGTTCCACGCTCGTCTCCCTTGTCCTCGGAGTCGTCGGGGCGGCGGGCGGACACGCCTCGGACCGCCGCCGCGGCCCCGGTGGTCCGGGCGGCAGCCCGGTCCGGCGCCGACGCCCCGAAGAATATGTTCCGATTTTCTTGGCCTACGTATCTGGCTTTCCATATCCACTTGTGTTTCGCTGATGATACGCAGAAGCAAACTACGTATCAGCGTATCACTTTGTTCTCTGTCCTGAGAGGAGTTCGGTCATGGGGCAGCTCAGTAGGCGTCGGGCCCTGATCGCCGCGGGTGCGTTCGGCGCACTGGTGGCGGCGGCACCGGCGCAGGCACGCGCGATGGTCGGCTGGTCGTGGTCGCCCGGGGACTCGGTGGCCGGCTCCGGCACCGGTCTCGACCCGTTCGAGGTCTGGGACGGGGCCGCGGACCCGCTCCTGAGGTCCCTCCTGGACCGCGGCGCCGTCCCCGGGGTCAACGACCTGCTGTGGAACTGGGAGAGGAACGAGCAACCGCTGCCGCAGGGCCTGCCCTCGGACCTGCGGGACTTCATGGAGGAGGCCAGGAGGATGCCCTCCTGGGCCGACCGGGACAAGCTCGAACTCGCGGCCCGGTTCAACACGACCCACGGCCTCTACCTCAACCTCTGCAACGGGCCCGGCGGGGGCATGCTGGCCTGCGCCATCCCCAAGGAGGCGCGTTCGGTCTACTACTCCGCCGGAGGCGCGGACATGGAGGACCGGGTGGCCAAGACGAGCATCTTCGGGTTCTCGGTCGGCTCGCTGGACGCCTTCCGCCCCGAGGGCACCTGCGTGGTCGAGTGCGTGAAGACCCGACTGGTGCACGCGGCGGTACGGCACCTGCTGCCCCAGTCCGAGCACTGGCGGGAGTCGTCGGACGAGACCATCCCGATCAACCAGGAGGCCATGCTCGTTACCTGGCACACGCTGCCGACCTTCACCATGCGCAAGATGCAGGAGTGGGAGGTCTCGATCTCCGACGACGAGGCGGAGGCCTACCTGCACGTGTGGCAGGTCGCCGCGGCCCTCCTGGGCATCTCCGAGGAGTACATCCCCGCCACCTGGGAGGCGGCCTACGCGCAGTCGGACCTGATCATGGCGCGCAACATGGGACCCACCCGCGAAGGGGTCGTCCTCGCCGACACCCTGCTCTCCCAACTGGCCGAGCAGACCAGCCCCGGCAGCATCAGCCGTCCGCTGTGCAACGCGCTCGCCCGGTTCCTGGTCGAGGACCAGACGGCCGACTGGATCGAGATCCCCGACGAACGCAGGTGGGACTACCTCATCCCCAGGCTCTGGCCCGCCCTGGTGCGGTTCCGCGAGGGGGCGATCGGCCGCCCCGCGGTGCCCGCGCTCGCGTGGACCCTGGAGGAGGCGATACGCCGCTACATCCTCTTCTACCTCACCAAGGGCGAGGAAACGAAGATCACCATCCCCACGGGCAACCGCCCCGACTACTGACCCGACACCCTCGCGTTCGCGCACGGGCATCCGGCACCCCCGCCCCGTGCGCTCCCCCCACCCCCCACTCTCGGGTCGCCCCCGGACCGGACGACCCGGCGAAGGAGTCCAGGACATGAAAGAGCCGAGCAGACGTACGATCATCGCGGCCGGAGGGCTCCTGGGAGCCCTCGGCGCCGTGGGCATGATGTCCCCCGCCCGCGCGCGGGAGCTGACCGACTGGACCTGGTCGGCCACGAACTCCGTGGCCGGCTCCGGGAGCGGGGTCGACCCCCACCTGATCTGGGACGCGAAGGCCGACCCGGTGGTCTCCGCCCTCCTGGAGGACGGAATCGTCCCGCAGGTCAACACACTGCTCCGGCGGTGGACCCGCAACGACCAGCCCCTGCCCGCCGGCCTGCCCTCCGCCCTGCGGGAGTTCATGGAGGAGGCCCGCGAGCTGCCCTCCTGGACCGACCAGGACAAGCTGGCGACCGCGGTGGAGTTCAACGAGAAGCGCGGACTCTACCTCGGCGTCCTCTACGGGCTGGCGAGCGGCATGATGTCCACGGTCATCCCCCAGGAGGCCCTGGCCGTCTACTACTCCAAGGGCGGCGCGGACATGAAGACCCGCATCGCCAAGACCGCCAAACTCGGCTACGACATCGGGGCGACCAACGCCTACCAGCCCGACGGCGAGATGATCGTGACCGCGGTCAAGACCCGGCTGGTCCACGCCGCGGTGCGCCACCTGCTCCCGCAGTCCCCGCACTGGGCCGAGATCGCCCCGGAGGAGATCCCGATCAGCCAGGCGGACATCATGGTCACCTGGCACAGCCTGCCCACCACGGTGATGCGCAAGCTGACGGAGTGGGAGGTGCCGATCCCGGACGACGAGTCCGAGGCGTTCCTGCACTCCTGGCAGGTCGGCGCGCACATGCTCGGGGTCGACGACCAGTACATCCCCGCTACGTGGAACGCGGCCGACGCCCAGGCCACGCAGGTCCTGGACCCGATCCTCGCCCCGACCCGCGAGGGCGTCGACCTCGCCGACATCCTCCTCGGCCTCGGCGAGCAGATCGACCTCGGCATCATCACCCGTCCGGTCCTCGGCTCGTTCACCCGGTTCATGCTCGGCAACGAGATCGCCGGGTGGCTGGAGATCCCCAGGGAGCCGTTCTGGGACCGGGCGCTCAAGACCTTCTGGGGGCCCTTCGTCGCGGTCCGCGAGGGCGCGCTCGACAGGTTCCCCGGTACGAGCAGCCTCTACTGGACCTTCGACGAGTTCCTCCGCAGGGCGGCACTGCTCTTCCTCTCCGAGGCCAAACCGATCAGCATCGAGATCCCCACGCACAACCGGCCCGAGTGAGCACGGGCTCCGGCGGCACCACGGCCGGGAACGGGGCGCGGGCGGCGCTGCGGCGTCCCCGCGCCCCCACGGTCGCGGTGCCGGCCCGGCCGGCGGGAGGCCGCGGCACACCGGCGACGCACACCGCGCAAGGAACGGGATCGACTCGATGAGCAGAACCGGAGGGTCCGACGTGTCGGAGCCCGGAGCACACGTCGTCGGCAGACGGCGTTTCCTCGGATACGTACTGGCCGGGACCACCCTGGTCACCGCGGCCGACCTCCTCCTCCCGGCCGGCGCCGCGGCGCAGGAGGGGGCGAGCACGGCCGACCTGACGGACGTCGTCGACCTCAACGACGTGATGACGCTGGCCGCCCGACCGACCTCCTCCCTGATCAGGGTCGAGGTCCACGACGACGGCACCGTCTCCTTCGCCCTGCCCCGGGCCGAGGTCGGACAGGGCATCACCACCTCGACCGCCATGCTGATCGCCGAGGAGATGGACCTCCCGGTGGACCGGGTGCGGGTCACCCTGGCCGACGCCCGACCGGAACTGGTGTTCAACCAGCTCACCGGGGGCTCCAACACGACGATCTCGACCTACACCCCCATCCGTGTGGCCGCCGCCGTCGCGCGCAGGCGCCTGCTGGAGGCGGCTGCGGCCGACCTGGGCACCGGCGTCGACGACCTGACCGTGCGGGACGGGGTGATCACCGACGGGTCGGGGCGGAGCAGGGACTTCGGGGCCCTGGCGGCCAGGGCCGCGAGCGCGAGCACCGAACGGGTCGACGTACGGCTCAAGACGTCGCGGGACTTTAGCGTCATCGGCCGACCCCACGGGCGCACCGACGCGCTGGACGCCGTCACCGGGCGCAAGAAGTTCGCCATGGACCTCGACGTCCCGGACGCCCTGCCGACCATGGTGTGCCGGGCACCGACCATCAACGGCACGGTCCGGTCGGTGGCCAACCTCGACGAGGTCGCGCGGATGCCGGGCGTCACCGACGTCGCCCGCATCTCCACCGGGGTCGCCGTGCGCGCCGCGACCTTCGGACAGTGCATCGACGCCGTGCGCGCCCTGGAGGTGTCCTGGGCCCCGGGTACCGCCGAGGGATTGTCCGACGAGGACGTGCTCCGGGAACTGGGGCGGGCCGAGGCCCCCATGCCCCCGAGGCCGCCGTTCAGCTCGACGGTGGACGAGAGGTTCACCTTCCACTTCCGCGGCAACAGCGCCCTGGAGCCCAACTGCGCCATCGCCGACGTGCGCCCCACGCGCGCCGAGATCTGGTCGGGACTCAAGTCGCCGATCACGGCCCAGGGCGCGATCGCCCACAAGCTCGGTCTCCCCCCGGGAGCGGTCACCGTGCACGTCACCCAGAGCGGCGGCTCCTTCGGCCGCAAGCTGTTCTTCGACGCCGCCCTGGAGGCGGCCGAGGCGTCGCAGCGGTTCGGCAAGCCGGTCAAGCTCATGTGGCACCGAGCCGACGACACCCGCCAGGGGCGCACACAGCCCATGGCCACCTCCCGTGTGCGCGTCTCCCGCATCGGCGACAGGGTGCTCCGCTACGACCAGAGGCACACCGGCGTCTCCACCGACCTGGGTCACGGATTCGGGGACGTCGTCACCGCCATGGCCGCGCAGATCCCCGGGCTCGACGGCACGTTCGCCCAGGTGTTCTTCCAGCTCTCCCAGGCCACCTCCTACGACTTCGGATCGGGCAGCCGACTGCTCAACGAGACCAACCGGGGCTTCAACACCGGCAGCATGCGCAACGTCTACTCGCCGAACGTGGTCTGCGCGCGGGAACTCGTGGTCGACCGCCTGGCGCGGGAGATGGGCCGCGACCCCTACGAGTTCCGGCGCGACCACCTCGACGACGACCGCTCCCGCGCCGTCCTGGACAAGGTCGCCGAAGTGGGGGAGTGGGGCAGGCAGATGCCCGCGGACACCGCGCAGGGCATCGCCTTCATGCACGAGTACAAGGCCGACTGCGCCGTGCTGGTCGAGCTGGACTGCCGTCGTGAGACCGTGGAACGGCCGATCCGCAACGGCGTGGCGGGTCCGCGCGTGACCAAGGTGGTGCTCGCCGTGGACGTCGGCCTGGCCGTCAACCCGCTCGGGCTCGAAGCCCAGATGCAGGGCGGCGTCATGGACGGGATCGCGCTCGCCCTCACCTCCGGCCTGCATCTGAGGGACGGCCACTTCCTCGAAGCGAGCTGGGACAACGACTTCTACACCCGGCAGTGGAACGTGCCGCCGGAGTTCGAGGTCATCGTGATGCCGGGAACCGGGGAGCCCGGAGGGGCGGGGGAACTCGCCGTCGCACCGGCCCAGGCCGCCGTCGCGTGCGCCTACGCCCGCGCCACCGGGACCATGCCCACCACTTTCCCCATCAACCACGGTGTGCTGTCCTTCGAACCCGTACCGACCGTGCCGCCGATCCCCGCCCCGCCCGCCGACGGCCTCGACCACGCCGACTGAAGTGAGGACCCCCATGCCCGAGCACACTTTCCGCCTCAACGGCGAACAGGTCACCGTCGAGGTCGAGGGCGACGTGCGCCTCCTGTGGGTCCTGCGCGACCTCCTCGGCGTCACCGGACCCAAGTACGGGTGCGGTGTCAGCGTCTGCCGGGCCTGTCTCAGCCATGTCAACGGCAAGGCGTTCACACCGTGCACGGTCCCGGTCGAGAACCTGCGGGAGACCGACGAGATCACCACGATCGAAGGTCTCCCCGACACCGTCGGGGCGGAACTGCACCCCATGCAGGAGGCATGGCTGGAACACGACGTCTCCCAGTGCGGCTACTGCCAGCCGGGACAGATCATGGCCGCCGTGGCGTTGGTCCGGCGGGTCTCGGAGGAGGGCCGCGCGATCACCGAGGACGACCTCGACGGGATCCGCAACATCTGCCGGTGCGGCACCTACACGCGGATCCGCGAGGCGATCAGGACCGGCGCCGCGCGCATGTGAGGCCCGTTCCCGTCCGCTGGCGCGTGCCGTGGTCGCCGCGGGCGGGAACGGGCACCACGTCCCAGGACGTCGGCCGGTGCGGGCCCGCGGACCGCACCGGCCGACGCACGGCCCTGGCTGGACTGGCACCACCAGGGGTGAGGGCCGCACTGTCACCGGTCGTCGTTTCGCGCGGTCGTGAGGTCGCGCGGGGCCCTTCACCCCGACTCAGACGTCGTGGAGGGCGGGTTCGTCCGGCTGGTTGAGGAGGGTGGCGATGTGTTCTTTGGGGTAGCGGCGTGCTCCGCCGGGGGTGCGGAAGGGTTTGAGGACGTTGTCCCATTCGCCTCGGTGGAGGCTGCGGGGGCGGATGTTGAAGAGTTGGGCGACTTCGCTGGGTGTGAGGACGTCGGGGCGGCCGTCGAGGAGGTAGCTGTAGTCGGGCATGAGGGGCTTTCCGTGTCCGGTGTTCTTGTTCTGTGTGTGGTGGGTGGGGTGGCCCCGCCTCCCCGGGGAAGGAGGAGGCGGGGCTTCGGGCTGGTGCCGAGGGCGCCAGCCCTGGTCCGTGCGGTTACGCGGGACGCAGCGGAGACCGAAGGGCGACCAGGGGCGCGTGGGTCACCAGGGGAAGACGGCGCGGACGGTGATCGCGCCGCAGGAGTGCTGCTTCCAGTCCCAGTAGGAGCACAGGGCCTCGACCAGGCGCAGTCCGTTGCCGCTGGGACGCATGGGTTCGGGGTCGGGCACGGCCGGGAAGCTGGGTTCGTCGCCGGGGCGGGGGCCGTTGTCGGTGACGCAGAGTTCCAGGTGGCGGAGGGTGCGTTCGATCTCCACGCGGATAGTGCCGCCGGGGAGCCCGGAGGCCGAGTGACGCAGGGTGTTCGTGACCAGCTCGGACACGGTGATGCTGACGGGTTCGGCCAGGCTGGGGCGGGAGCGGGTGGCTTGGGCGGCCCAGCGGCGGGCGATCTTGACGTGGCCGAGTTCGGGGCCGAGCAGAATGCCTGATTTGGTGGCGGTTCCGCACAGTCGGCGTGGAAGCGGGATGGGCGGAACGGTAGACTTTTGCATGTTTCACCTCGGGGGTTTCGGGGTGGAGCGCTTCGCCTCGGAGGCCGCCTTCGACTTCGGTCTCCGGGGCTTTTTGCTGCCATCACGTTGTTTGTGTGTCCTGGTCGCCACTTCGTGTGGCCCAGTGCGGCATCCAGGAACCACCATGCCTGACCAGGCAATAGACGCTCCAGGGGTGGTCGGATATTGAATGCGAAGTTCTACAAGGTCTTCCTATCCGTGGCCATTCGTGTTTTCATGTGGTCATGCCACCTAAGATGACCCCTGCCGAGCGAGCTGCGGTTAAGCAATTTGGTAATGAACTCAGGCGTTTGAGGGATTTGGCTGACATGTCCCAAAATGACCTTGGTATCCAGACTGGCACATCAAAGCAGCAGGTAGGGGCTGTGGAGAGGGGAGAGCGGAAACCCTCGAAGAGGTTCGCTGAACTCGCTGACTCGGCTCTGGAGTGCCACGGAATCCTACGAAACCTGTGGCCTGGAGCACGTCAAGCTCAGCCGTGGTGGTTGCAAGAGTTCGTGGAGCTTGAAGAGAAGGCGCAGGCGATCTACGAGTTCCATCCGCAAGCCGTCCCTGGCCTGCTCCAAACGAAAAGCTACGCATGTGCTCTGGTCGAGGCGGCTTTCCCGCCCCTGTTGCAGGCAGAGAAGGACCAGGTCATCTCTGCTCGGTTTCAAAGGCAGGAGATCCTTGAGCGGGAGGCTCCACCACTAACCCTGTTCATCATTGACGAGGCGGCGCTCCGACGGTCCGTAGGCGGCGAAGCAGTGATGAAGGAGCAGTTGAGGAGGTTGCTCGAAGCAGCCGCTAAGCCTCGCGTGCAGATCCAGGTGCTTCCCTTGGACCGAGGAGCCCATAGCGCGATGAACGGGCCGCTGGTCATACTGAACATGGCGCATGCGGAGTCTCTTGTGTACGCCGAGACACCTGGATCAGGGCAGGTGATTACAGACCCCGGGGTCGTGGCAAACTGCGTTGAGCAGTTTGGAGACCTGCGTGGCGTCTCGCTGTCGCCGGTCGAGAGCTTGCGTTTTATCGCATCGCTAGGAGGAGAAGGCACGTGACCCACGAGTGGCACAAGTCCAGCTACAGCGGCAACACCGGGCACTGCGTTGAGGTCCGAGAGGGTGTCTTCACAGACGTGCGCGACACTCAGAACAGGGACCAGGGGCATCTGACGTTCGCGCGTCAGGAGTGGGCTGCTGTTCTCGCTGTCACGAAGGGGTGAACCGTGAGGCCTGACTGGCACAAGAGCACCTACAGCACTGCTGCGGAGAACTGCGTGGAGGTGCGCGAGGGTGCAGTCACCGGCATCCGCGACACCCAGAACCGGGATCTCGGCCATCTGGCAGTGCCTGTGCTGGAGTGGGCCGCCGTTCTCGCTGTCACGAAGGGAAGGAACTTGTCGTGAACACAGTGGATGGCTACCGCAAGTCCTCTTACAGCGGTCACTCAGGTGAGTGCGTGGAGGTCAAGGAGAGTCCGGCGATGGTGTTCGTCCGTGACACCCAGAACCGGGAGCTGGGCCACCTCGCCGTGTCTGCACTGGAGTGGGCTGCGTTGATGGGCGCAGTGCGCGACCGGTAGGGGAAGCCCTGTCTTCACGGCGATCCCTCGGAACCCTCCACGCGAGCTTGAAAGGTCCGTGATGGGAACAACCAAGAACGCTTCCTGGCGCAAGTCCAGCTACAGCGCCAACGGAGGCAACTGCGTGGAGGTGCGTGAGGGCGCCTCCACAGACGTGCGTGACACTCAGCATCGAGACCAGGGGCATCTGACGTTCGCGCGTCAGGAGTGGGCTGCTGTTCTCGCCGTGACGAAGGGGTGAACCGTGAGGTCTGACTGGCACAAGGCCAGCTACAGCGATGGCCGTGGCGGTAACTGTGTGGAGGTGGCTGAAGGCGACAAGGTCCTGGTGAGGGACACGGAGAACCGTAACCTCGGGCATATCGAACTTACGCCGGACGCATGGACCGCGTTGGTGAAGGCCCTCTAGAGCGCATCGCAGAGACGGCTCCCTGCCATCCCCTGGCAGGGAGCCATTTTTGTGCTCAGTGGCAGCGTTCTGGTTGATAAGGACGCCGTTCACGGAGTAGCTGAAGTGTGCGGAAGTTTCTGGAGAAGTCGAATCCTACGGCTGCCGGATACGTGACAGACTGCCAGGAACGATGGAGTGCTTCGTAGCCCGGCGTTCTCACCGGCCCAAGGCATCTACTTCATCACCTCGGATTGAGGAGCAGATAGTGAAGGAATGGCACAAGTCGTCCTACAGTGATGGTAGTGGCGGTAACTGCGTTGAGGTTGCGGAGGGCCCGGTCACCGGTATCCGCGACACCCAGCACCGGGAGCTGGGCCACCTGTCGGCCCCGGCTCCTGAGTGGACGGCGCTCCTGGCCGCGGTGCGCGGCCGGTAGCGGAAACGCTGTCTTCGCGAGGGTTCTTCGGAAGCCCCATGTGAGTATGAAAGGTCTGTGATGAACCGCGAGAACACTCCTTGGCACAAGAGCACCTACAGTTCGGGGTCGCAGAACTGCGTCGAGGTCAGCGAAGGTGCTGAGGCCCTGGTCCGCGACACCCAGAAACGACACCAAGGGCATCTGACATTCACTCCACAGGAATGGGCTGCTGTTCTTGCTGTCACGAAGGGGTGAACCGTGAGGTCTGAATGGCACAAGAGCACCTACAGCTCCACTGGCGGGAATTGTGTGGAGGCCCGTGAGGGTGCTGTCGGTGCGGAGGTCCGTGACAATCAGCATCGGGACCAGGGATGTCTGACGTTCGCGCGTCAGGAGTGGGCCGCCGTTCTCGCGGTGACGAAGGGGTGAACCGTGAGGTCTGACTGGCACAAGGCCAGCTACAGCGATGGCCGTGGCGGTAACTGTGTGGAGGTCGCGGAGGGCCCGGTCACCGGTATCCGCGACACCCAGCACCGGGAGCTGGGCCACCTGTCGGCCCCGGCGCCCGAGTGGACCGCCCTGCTCGCAGCGGTGCGCGTCCAGTAGCGGCACAGTGCGAACCGGCCCCGCCCAGGCGTAGTGGGCGGGGCCGGTCTCATCTGTTCGCTGGGCGCGGGCACCCCGTTCCACAGGACCAGGCAGGCGGGGAGCCTCCCGCGACTCCGTCGACGCGGGAGGCCCTCACCTGCCTCAGACCCGGATCAGGGCTGGTCGCCGGTGTAGCGGTAGATGTTGTTGTTGGCGTTGACGCCCCAGACGGTTCCGTCGGCGGCGGCGCTGATCTCG